>SXWG01000191.1 GCA_005789925.1 Actinomycetota bacterium
AACTGATTCACCAACATGATCAGTCTCTCCTTGCCAAGACAATCGCACCGATGACGGCGGCCAGCAGCACGAAAGAGAGCGCCCAGAACGGCAAGAGGTAGGGGCCGAAGATCTGGTCAGAGATCATCTGGGTGTTCACCAACGTGTCAGGGTCAGCAGGCAACTCTTCACCACCGAAGCCATCGTTCAAAGCGATCAACATGGTGGCGAGCAGCAACACTGCGATCGGCACGCCCATGAACCAGTTCTTGTTGTTGACCTCTTTTTCGGACCCGATACGGGCACGAGTGAGCATTGTTCCGAACAAGAACAGCACCATGACGGCACCGATGTACACAAGGACTTGGGTGACCGCCACGAATTCTGCAGCGAGCAAGACATATTGCGCTGCAGCGCCTGCGAGGACAGTGACCAACCACAACGCCGCATGGACCACATTCGATGTGGTCACGACACTCAAGGCACCCACGACCATGATGACCGCGATGATGCCGAACCCGATGTTCTGGGCGACGAGCACGTCGGCAGCCAACATCACTTCTTGCCCTTCTTGTCGGCACCGGCTTCGAGCTCTGGCGCTTCAGGAACGGTCTGCATCCACTCGCCAAGCTTTGCCTTGTCATGCAACAAATCAGCGATGCGTGGTTCGGAATACTCGTACTCGGGACTCCAGAACAATGCGTCGAACGGACACACTTCAACGCAGATACCGCAGTACATGCAGAGTGCATAGTCGATGTCGAAACGGTCGAGTTTGTTGACTTGACGTGGCTTACCACCGGCACGACGAGGAGGTGCAAGTTCCTTGTGGCCCTCGATGTAGATACACCAGTCAGGACACGAACGTGCACACAACATGCACGATGTGCAGTTGCCCTCGTGCAGCGCGATCACACCGCGTGCACGAATCGGCGGAGTCTCTTTTTCATGCGGATACTGCACGGTGTTGGCGCCTTCGGTGACGGTGCGCGACAGCGTGCCGAGCGTGACACCGAGGCCTTTGAACAATCCGGGAATCTTGGGCATCAGAAGGCCACCTTCAAGATTGCCGTCACCATGATGTTGACGAGCGAGATCGGGATGAGGACTTTCCATGCAAAGCGCTGGAGTTGGTCTTCGCGGAATCGTGGATAGCTGAAACGCACCCACATGATGACGAACACCACGAGCATCATCTTCGTGAACAAGATGAGTGGGCCGACGATGTTCATCCAGTTGTCGATCGAGTCGATGTCGCTCCACCCAAACCATGCGAACGGCACTCCCCAACCACCGAGGAAGAGAATCGAGGCGATCATCGCAAAGACGCCTGCGGTGGCGAATTCACCGATGAAGAAGATGAGGAAGCGGAAACCGGAATACTCAGTCATGTAGCCGGACACGAGTTCTGATTCGGCGATTGGCATGTCGAACGGTGCCTGAGTCAATTCGGCTTGTACCGCAACCATGAACACCACGAAACCGACGAACTGCGTGAGCACATACGGGTTACCGACACCGTCCCACCCGAACATCGAACCGGCGTTCTGTGCGACGACGATGTCTTGGAGATTCATGGAACCGGCCTGAATAACCACACCAATGACCGCAAGAACCATCGGGAGTTCGTACGCGATCAACTGGCCAGCGGCGCGAAGACCACCAAGCAACGAGTACTTGTTCGCGCTCGCCCAACCTGCGATGAGGATGCCGAGCACCGACACAGAGGACACCGCAAGTGCGTAGAAGATGCCGGCCTCGAAATTGGTGAACCACGCATCGGGCCCAAAAGGCACCACGGCAACGAGCAAGAAAGTGCTCGCAAGGACGATGAGCGGTGCAAGTTTGAAGATGAACTTGTCTGCCCGTTCCGGGCAGATGTCTTCTTTCTGCAACCACTTGCCCACTTCTGCAAACAGCTGCAGCGAGCCGAACGGACCAGCTTCCATCGGACCGAGACGGCTCTGCATGAACGACATCATCTTGAACAGAAAGACGTACACGATGGTTCCGGCTGGCAACAGCACAGCCACTAATCCACCGAGGACGCGCAACAACGACTGCGCCCAATACGGAATGTCGATGGCAAGCACGGACAGGGTCGACATCAGCGATCGATGTCTCCGAGGATGAAGTACAGCGATGCGAGGATCGTGATGATGTCGGGCACGTACACACCCTTCAACAACCACGGAGTGATCGACATGTTGTTGAACGATGCACTGCGAATCTTCACGCGGAACGGTCCGAGGTCACCCTTCGACACGACGTAGTAACCCATCTCGCCGAGCGGATTCTCCGTCGCCACCCATGCTTCGCCTTCTGGCACCTTGATGATGCGCGGCACCTTGGTCATGACTGGTCCGGCCGGCAGGGTCTCGATGAGTTGATCGACGATCTTGGTGGACTCGCGCACTTCTTGCAGGCGCACCCAGCAACGTGCGAACGAGTCACCGTCATTGTGTGTCCACACTTTCCAATCGACTTTGTTCCAGGCCATCGGAAGCGACTGGTCACGACGCAGGTCCCAGTCCACACCCGATGCACGAAGATTGGCGCCAGACAGGCCGTACTGCATGGCGACATCACGCGGGATGACGCCGATGCCACGGGTACGTGACTGGAAGATTTCGTTGCCGAAGAGCAAGTTCTCGATTTCGTCACAGAAGTTGCGCAGTTTCTTCATGACGGTGCGCGTCTCGTCGATCCAACCCGCGGGCAGGTCGTCTTTCAGGCCACCGATACGGTCGAAGTTCGGGTGGAAACGTCCACCAGTGGCACCTTCGATGAGATTCAACACGTACTCACGGTCACGGAATGCCATGAACACCGGCGTGATGGCACCCAACTGCACACCGAGATCACCGAGGAACAACGAGACGTTCGCGATACGCGAGAGTTCGAACAAGATGGTGCGGATGTGTTGCGCACGAGCCGGTGCCTCGATGCCCATCAATTTCTCGGCCGCCAGAATGAACGGCACCTCGTTGGCAAAACTGCCCAACCAGTCGATGCGGTTGATGAGAGCGGTCACCTGCGGGAACGTACGAACCTCGGTGAGTTTTTCGTAACCACGGTGCATGTAACCGCAGGAAGGTTCGGCCCAGACCACTTGTTCGCCGTCGAGTCGCGCGATGATGCGCAACGTTCCGTGAGTGGCTGGGTGTTGCGGCCCGATGTTGAGGGTCATGCCCTCTGTCTCGAGCTCAAGGTTCACGCGCGCATCAGCTGCCTGTGCGGCGATGTACGACAGTTGTTGCCTGTCTGTGAGCATCGTCATTTATTCACCAGCCTCGTCGTCTGACCCGCCACCGGGCATCGGTTCCACATCGACGATTCCGGGCCACGGCTTCACGATGCGTGCGAGCAACGGAAAATCCTTGCGGAGCGGATGACCTTCGAAGTCGGTGGGTAGATACATGTTGCGCAGATCGGGATGACCGGCGAATCGAATGCCGAACATCTCCCATGCTTCACGTTCGTGCCAGTTAGCACCAGCGAACACCGTCACCCAACTCTCGATGACGGGTGAATCATTGGCGACATCGGCCTTCAAGTTCACGCCGATTGTCGTCGTCGGATCGACGACCCGGGCCAACACTTGCATGCGAGTCTTGCCGCCGGCGTATCCCTGGCGCACGGTCATGTCACGCTCGGGAGCGGGCTCGGTCGGGTCATCTTCACCACGGCCAAACGGCGACGGCATCCAGTCGATGGCAGACAGAAAGTCGAAGTACACGAAACCAAGCTCACGTGCCGCGTCACCAGTTGCACGCCATGCGTCGGTGCGCACACGAATCCACACGTCGTCACCTGGTTTGACCAACGAATCAACGACGGCGTCGCCCAACGCAGTGGTGAAACGCGCGATGATGTCATTGCGTGCTTCGTCGACCGCCACTGGCGTTTCGGTGTCAGTGGCTGACAACGGGAACACCCCCTCGTTCAGCGCTCTCACCGTCGACTCGCGTCGATGGGTCCTTCGCCATCAGCTGAGTTCCTTCGCCGCGCCAGCGCGCGCCCATGTCTTCGTTCTTGATGCGTTGCTGCAACATGACGACACCTTCGAGAAGTGCTTCGGGACGTGGCGGGCAACCAGGTACGTACACGTCAACAGGAATGATCTGGTCCACACCTTTTGTCACTGAGTAACTGTCCCAGTACGGACCGCCGCAGTTCGCGCAACTACCCATCGAAATGACGTACTTCGGCTCGGGCATCTGTTCATACAGACGCTTCACTGCAGGAGCCATTTTGTCTGTGACGGTGCCGGAGATGACGACCAAGTCAGCTTGACGTGGAGATGCAGGCAACGGAATGACTCCGAGACGCATCACGTCGTAACGCGGTGAACCAAACGCTGCACCCATCTCGATTGCACAACACGCG
>SXWG01000192.1 GCA_005789925.1 Actinomycetota bacterium
ATCAGACGACTTGCGACAGAGGACGTCGACGTGGTCATCACGGAGGTCGGTGGCACCGTCGGAGACATCGAGATCCTTCCCTTCCTCGAGGCCATTCGCCAGTTCCGCAACGAAGTGGGTCGCGAGAACGTCTGTTACATCCATGTGACCTTGGTTCCGTTCATCGGACCGAGCGGTGAGCAAAAGACCAAGCCGACGCAACACAGCGTGAGCGAGCTTCGTGGGCGCGGCATCACGCCAGATGTCATCGTGTGTCGCAGCGAAGAGCCGCTGTCGCAGAATTTGAAGCGCAAGATATCCAACATGTGCGACGTGGAAGAGCGCGCAGTCATCAATGCTGCGGACGCGCGCAACATCTATGAGCTCCCTCTCATCCTTCACGAAGAAGGTCTTGACACGCACGTGTGTCGCACGCTCCAACTTGAAACAGAAATCGACCTGTCGTCGTGGGAAACGCTCGTTGGGCAGGTTGAAGCAGCAGTGCGTCCTGTTCGGATCGGTCTGATCGGAAAATACGTCGAACTGCAAGACGCATATCTGTCGGTGGTCGAGAGCCTGAAGCACGCGGGCTTCCATCACGGCGCAAAGATCGAGATCGATTGGATACAAGCAGAAGATGTAGAGGGATTGCTCGCATCGGGACGACTCGCGCATCTCGACGGCATGGTCATTCCCGGCGGATTTGGTCCACGCGGTATCGAAGGAAAAATCACTGCAGCTGCACATGCGCGAGAGAACAAGATTCCGTGCCTCGGTCTGTGTCTCGGCATGCAAGTGATGACGATCGAGTTCGCGCGTCACGTGCTCGGTCTTGCGGACGCGAACAGCACCGAGTTTGATCCGGCCTCGAAAAATCCGGTGATCGACTTGATGGTCGACCAGCGGGACGTCACGAACAAGGGCGGCACGATGCGTCTCGGCGCCTACTACGCAGTGTTGCAGCCAGGTACGAAAGTCGCCGCGGCGTACGGAGACAACGTGGTGAGTGAGCGTCACCGACATCGCTACGAGTTCAATTACAACTTCCGTTCGCGTTTCGAGTCTGCGGGCTTCATCTGTAGTGGCACGTCTCCAGACAAGCGTCTGGTCGAATTCATCGAGGTCACGGATCATCCGTTCTGCGTCGGCACGCAAGCCCATCCAGAGTTCAAGAGCAGACCTGATCGACCACACCCGTTGTTCCGTGAGCTCATCGGCGCATCGCTCGTCTACCGCGAGGCACGTTCGAAGACCACAAGTGCCGTCGGCGAGTAGGTCGCCGGACGCCGACTTCGTCTCGGTCATCTGATGGATCACTTCACCCGTGTCTCATCCGAGGTGGTTCATCCTTGGGCAATGTTCTCTCTCGTGCAGGCAGTCGTGATGGCGCCTGACGGGCAACAGTTCCATCGTTCATTCGTCGATTCGCCTGGTGCGGTGGGAGTCGTCGCTCTGACGGACGACGGTCAGGTCGTTTTGGTGAGTCAATATCGAGCCGCCATCGATGCAGTGCTGACCGAGATACCCGCCGGGTTGAGAGATGTCGCGGGTGAAGAGCCGCTTCTGACGGCACAACGAGAGTTGGCGGAGGAGGTCGGCTTGGAGGCGCGCGAGTGGACATGGCTCGGGCGCATCACGTCGGCTCCGGGGGTCACCAATTCAACGGTTGAGATCTTTCTCGCACGCGGACTTGTGTCGGTGCCAAACGACCCGCACGGGCCCGAAGAGGACCACATGACTGTCGCCTACGTGCCCCTTGAGCGTGCAGTTGATGAGGTGGTGAATGGTCGTCTGACCGATTCAAAGACGTGCGTCGGGGTGTTGCTCGCTGACCGTCTGGTGCGTCACGACACTGTCTAGGTGAGCAAGATGACGAACGACACTGGTCTCTCCTATGAGATGGAGGCATTCTTGGTGTGGATGCGCGTCGAGCGCGGTCGTGCGGCAAACACGCTCGCGGCGTATCGTCGCGATCTGCATCATTTTGCTATGTGGGTGGACGCGGAAGGACTCGCGACCGAGACGCTTGCGCCGTCTGATGTCGATGACTATGTGGACATGTGTCGTGCGTCTGGCGAGGCGGTCGCCACCACAGCCCGACGAATGGCGGCGCTCAGAATGTTCTTTGCATACGCCGTGGTCGAAGACATCAGGCCAGACAATCCGACGGCGCTTGTTGACGGGGTTCGAGTGCCGACCGGAGTGCCCAAACCGTTGTCGGAAGAAGATGTCGAAAAACTGTTGGCAGCAGTCACTGGAGACGACGCCACTGCGCGACGAGACAGAGCGATGCTCGAGTTCTTGTATGCCACCGGTGCACGTATCAGTGAGATGTGCGGTTTGAATCTCGACGACCTGGACATGCGGGGACGACTTGTGCGGCTCTTCGGCAAGGGCTCGAAAGAGCGTGTTGTTCCCTTCGGGCGCCAGGCTCTGTCGACTCTGGAGGAATACCTTGCGCGTGACGGTCGTGATTTGTTGGTGCCGTACAGCTGGTCGAAGAGCGACGATCGTGAGGCAGTGTTCTTGACCAACCGAGGTCGACGGATGAATCGCCAGAAAGCGTGGGACGTGGTGAAACGAGCGGGAGCAGCGGTCGGTTTGTCCGATGATCTGTCGCCCCATTCACTTCGTCACAGTTGCGCGACACACATGCTCGAGCATGGAGCAGATCTTCGTATCGTCCAAGAGATGCTCGGACATTCGAGTATCTCGACGACTCAGATATACACCAAAGTCTCACAGGAACGTCTGTTTGAGGTGTACAAGACGCATCATCCTCGAGCGCAGAGTTCAAGGAACTGATGCGCGTCTTGCATTTGATCCGCAGGACAGCCCACTCGCTCTGGCCGTCACTTTCACTAGATGATCTTCAGTTGGTGCGCGACGTCTTGTCAGAAGAGGAGCTCGCCATGTGGTCTGCGATGCAGGTCGCTGACCGGGCCCATTCGGTGACGGTGCTCAGGCGGCTCGATGAGCAGATGCCGTCTGCAAGTCACGCAGTGCGGTGCGCTGCGCTGCTTCATGACGTTGGGAAAAGCGTTGCCAGGCTCTCGACAGTGGGTCGCATCACAGCGACCTTGTTCGGTGCCAGAACGACGCGGATGCGTGCGTATCTTGCCCATGAAGCAATTGGGGTGCGAATGCTCGAGGGTGTCAGTGATCCGATGACAGTCGCACTGGTGTCTGGACAGGGGCCGGAAGATTTGGTCGTTGCTCTCAGGCGGGCTGACGATGTGTGAGGACGTGCAAGCTGCGATGTCAGGTACGAAATGTCAGGTTCGAGGCAGCAGTCCGATAGCTGAGTGAACGCGAGAGAGTGTTCGAGCAGCGACGTCGCGTGCCCGCTCATTGCCTTTGGCGAGGAGCCGGGCAAGTTCAGCAGGATCGCGGAGAAGTTCGTCGTATCGGTTGCGAATCGGCTCGACAACGGAAATCACCGCGGCACCTGTGTCGGACTTGAGCGGTCCGTACTGGGAATAGTTGTCGGCCAAAGTGGCGGGGTCTGATCCCGTGCATGCAGCAAGGATCTCGAGCAAGTTGCTGACACCCGGTTTCGAGTCCCGATCCAAACGAACAACACCTTCACTGTCGGTCACTGCGCGCTTGAACTTCTTTTCGATGGAAGCATTGTCATCCGTGAGATAGACGATGCCGAGATCAGATGACGCTGATTTGGACATCTTCGCGGACGGGTCCTGAAGGTCCATGACACGGGCACCAGCTTTGGGGTGAACGGCTTTCGGCACGACGAGCGTGTCACCGAAGCGATGGTTGAATCGGATGGCGATGTCTCTTGTGATCTCGATGTGCTGACGTTGGTCGTCGCCCACCGGAACTTCGTCGGCTTCGTACAACATGATGTCGGCGGCTTGGAGCGCCGGATAGGTGAACAAGCCAGCGGACACGAAGTCAGCCTCACGCTTTGCTGATTTGTCCTTGAATTGGGTCATTCGGCTCAGTTCGCCGAATGAAACCGTGCATTCCATGATCCACGCAAGTTCGCTGTGTTCGTGAATGTGGCTCTGAACGAACACAGTCGCGACATCGGGGTCAAGACCGACAGCAAACAACATGGCACCCAATTCCAG
>SXWG01000193.1 GCA_005789925.1 Actinomycetota bacterium
CTATGCCGGTCTGCCGAGCAGCCCATGGCACGAACGAGCAAAGAAGTATTTCGGTGGTCGTGGTTACGGGTCGGTCATCGCTTTCGTGCTGAAGGGTGGCCGCGAGGACGGCCAGAAATTCGCCGAAGCACTCAAGTTGCACAGTCACGTCGCAAACATCGGCGACGTGCGCAGTCTTGTCATTCACCCGGCGAGCACCACGCACAGTCAGTTGACCGAGGAAGAGCAACTTTCAGCGGGTGTGAACCCTGGTCTCGTGCGACTGTCCGTCGGTCTCGAGTCGATTGACGACATCCTCGCTGACCTCGATCTTGGGTTCGCCGCAATCAGCTAGTCCTCATCGCGCTGATCGCGCAGAAACTGCTCGAGTTCTGCGGCAAGATCGTCACCGGTCGGAAGATCGTTCTGCGCAGTCTGATCATGACGCTGCTCGAGCATTCGCACGTACGTGGCAGCTTGAGGGTCACCTTCGACCGCGGCATCATGAAGCTCTTGCCATCGGCTGATCTCGTCACGTAAGTGAACGTGGTCGGTGGGAACGCCGAGCACGTGTTGTAGGTGTTGCAGCAATGCAGCAGCACTCTTCGGGTGCTGTGCCGACATCAGATAGTGCGGAACTCCGACACGCAGGCTGACACTCGGGATGTTCGCGTCATCGAGCATCTGCAGCATCACTCCGGCCACGCCTGTGGGGCCTTGATATTGGGGCTTGCTCAAACTCAACACCGACGCAAGCTCGGTGTTGGTGGTGCTACCCACGACAAATGGCACACGAGTGTGTGGCACTTGTTCGGCAGCAGCACCGAGACTGACAACGAGGTTGCAGCCGATTCCGCGCGCAACCTCGACGATGCACTCTGTGAATGTGTTCCAACTGAGATGAGGCTCGACACCGTTCAACACGACGAGATCGCGAGCACCTTCCGGATAACGGATGGCATGGAATTCATTTTCTGGCCAACGGATACAGCGCTCCTCCAGCTCGTCGAGGAACACCTCAGGACGTTCTTGCGTGAAATCGAAGAAAGGATCAGGGTCGATGTCGGCGATGACGGTCGTGTCGCGCTCTTTGATCATCCAGTCGAGAGCAGAGGTGGCGACGTTGGCGATGTCGAAGAGGCCGTGAAGTGCGACAAGGAGGACGGGGTTACGAAGGGGAGCGACCTCGTCCCAGTACGAACCGAGAACTTCGTCGACCGAAGATGTCACGCCAACAATCTACGAACGAAGATGGTCGACCACCACGTCGATGCAGCGTGTGAGGGCATCGACGTCATCCGGGTCGACGGCGGGGAACATGCCGATTCGAAGCTGGTTTCTGCCCAGTTTGCGGTAGCTCTCGGTGTCGACGATGCCATTCGCGCGAAGTGTGGCACTGACTTCGCCGGCATCGACTCCTTCAAGGTCGATCGTGCCGACCACGTTCGAGCGTTTCGTCGGATCCTGCACGAACGGGCTCGCCCAGTCGCGAGCATCGGCCCACGAATACAGGGTTCGTGCCGAGAGTGCACTGCGACTCGCAGCCCATTCCAGTCCACCGTGGTCGTTCATCCAGCGCACTTGTTCATCGAGCATGATGAGCGTCGCGAGTGCAGGAGTGTTGTAGGTCTGATTCGCCACACTGTTGTCGAGCGCGATCGAGATGTCGAGCGAAGCGGGAATCCACCGTCCAGAGGCCTTGATCGATGCAATTCGTTCGAGCGCCGCTGGCGAACACGCCGCCAACCACAGGCCACCGTCGCTCGCGAATGACTTCTGGGGTGCGAAGTAATACACGTCGACCTCGGATGGATTCCACGTCAGGCCACCGGCTGCGGATGTGGCATCGACGACGACGAGTCCGTCGGCATCGGGTCGCTCGAGACGCATGGACACACCTGTCGAGGTCTCATTGTGGGTGAGTGCATAGACGTCGCACGAAGCATCTGGCGAGGGAAGTGGGTGGGTGCCGGGTTCTGAAGAAATCACTGCTGGTTCGGCGATGTGCGGTGCAGCGTGAGCAGCCTCGGCGAATTTCGAAGAGAACTCGCCGAACACCAAATGTTGGCTGCGGTCGCGAATGAGACCGAATGTGGCGACGTCCCAGAACACAGTTGAGCCACCGTTGCCAAGGACGATCTGCCAGCCGTCGGGCAGACCGAAAAGCAACGTCAGTCCGTCGCGCACCGAACCGACGATGTTCTTGACCGCTGGCTGACGATGCGAGGTTCCGAGCACGTCACGTGAGTGAGCGGACAGAGCGGACACTTGTTCTGCGCGCACTTTCGACGGCCCGCATCCGAACCGTCCATCGCGCGGAAGAATTTCGGCCGGCAGGCGGAATGCGTTGGGGTTCGATTTGCTCACTGTGTAAGCATGGCACCCATGACCTCCCGTCCGGAATTGCGACGTGTATCTGCACGACTGGCTGCCATCGCCGAGTCAGCGACCCTGGCAGTCGATGCCAAAGCGAAGGCGCTGAAGGCCAAAGGTGAAAATGTCATCGGCTTCGGTGCCGGTGAGCCAGATTTCCCGACCCCAGAGCACATCGTCGATGCCGCAGTGAAGGCATGCCGAGATGTGAAGTACCACCGCTACACACCGGCAGCAGGCCTGCCCGAGCTGCGCGAAGCCATCGCCGTGAAGACACTTCGCGACAGTGGCTTTTCGTGCACCGCAGATCAAGTGTTGGTGACGAACGGTGGCAAACATGCCGTGTTCACCGCCTTTGCTGCGTTGTGCGACCCAGGTGACGAAGTGATCTGTCCCGCACCGTACTGGACCACGTACCCAGAAGCCATCACACTTGCTGGCGGAGTGCCGGTCATCGTCGACACCGCAGAAGAGACCGGATTCCGTGTCACTGTGGAGCAGCTCGACAGAGCACTGACACCACGCACCAAAGTGCTGCTGTTCGTGTCGCCTGACAATCCGTCGGGTGCGGTCTATCCGCCCGAAGAAGTGAAAGCCATCGGTGAATGGGCTGTTCGCAACGGCGTGTGGATCATCACAGACGAGATCTACGAACATCTCACGTATGGTCCGCACACCTTCACCTCGATGCCGACGTTGGTGCCCGATGTCGCCGACCAGTGCATCATCGTGAACGGAGTCGCAAAGACCTATGCAATGACAGGGTGGCGCGTCGGCTGGATGATCGGCCCGAAAGATGTCATTAAGGCCTCGATCAACTTCCAGTCGCACGCAACGTCGAACGTCAGCAACGTCGCGCAGGTCGCGGCGCTGGCAGCAGTCAGTGGTGATCTGTCCGCTGTGGCGATGATGCGCGAGGCATTCGAGCGTCGCGGAAAACTCATGCATCGACTGTTGACGTCGATTCCCGGTGTCACCTGCATGGAACCTCAAGGTGCGTTCTACTGTTATCCGAAGTTCGAAGGTCTCCTCGGCCGACAAGTCGGGGACATCACGCCCCGTTCGACTCTCGAGCTTGCTGATGCGGTGTTGACGACAGCGAAGGTGGCGTTCGTGCCAGGTGAGGCTTTTGGCTCTCCGGGATATTCCCGTTTTTCTTTTGCGCTCGGCGATGCCGACATCGAAGAGGGAATCAACCGACTCATCTCACTGTTTTCGTGACTCAGTCGTGATCCTTGCCAGGGTCGACGGAAACCTTCTGCTACGGTGACCCTCGCGTCGCAATAGCGACGTAGTACAGAACCCAGCGAAGTCGGTGAGATTCCGACACTGTCCCGCAACGGTGATGCTGTGCAGACATGACGTCTGCTGCAGATGAGTCCGGTCGCCTGATTCTGTATGCGACAAACCAGTCC
Organism: Actinomycetota bacterium; assembly: GCA_005789925.1. GTDB lineage: Bacteria > Actinomycetota > Acidimicrobiia > Acidimicrobiales > Ilumatobacteraceae > UBA2093. The sequence continues at coordinate 3,768 of SXWG01000193.1, forward strand.
TCGAAGGAAGGGCGGTCCGCGGAGGGAAACCGACTCGTGTCGGAAACGCGACCCACTCTTCTTTCTCCAATTCCATACGGAGGAAGAACATGACACCAACATCCA
>SXWG01000194.1 GCA_005789925.1 Actinomycetota bacterium
ACTTTCCGTCGACTCCGGCGTTGCCATACTCACTCTCAACCGGCCGGATGAGCGCAACACGCTGACAGCCGACATGGTGGCGGCCATCGTGTCGGCGATGGACAAAGTAGAGGCAGACCGCTCTGTCGGCGCCGTCGTCGTCACCGGAGCGCCCCCCGCATTCTGCGCAGGGGCGAACCTCGGCAACTTGGCCGAAGCGACCGCCGAAAGCCTCGGAGCGATCTACGAAGGTTTTCTTCGCATCGCGCGCAGTCCTTTGCCGACCATCGCTGCAGTGAACGGTGCTGCGGTCGGAGCAGGCATGAACATGGCGCTTGCCTGTGATGTGCGTTTGGCCGCCGAACGAGCCAAATTCGACACTCGTTTCTTGCAAATCGGCATCCACCCTGGCGGTGGTCACACATGGATGATGCGACGCATCCTCGGCCCACAGGCGACATTTGCCACGATCGTGTTCGGTGAGGTTGTCGATGGACGTGAAGCAGAGAGAATCGGTCTTGTGTGGGAGTGCGTTGCAGATGACCAATTGATGACCGAAGCGATGAAACTTGCCGTGCGTGCGGCAGAGGTACCTCGTGACCTGCTCGAGTCGGTGAAGAAGACGATCAAGGACATGGCCGATGTTCGAACTCATCCTGACGCGGTGAAGCGGGAACTTGACCCGCAAGTGTGGAGCACGCGGCAACCCTGGTTCGCTGAGCGAATCGCTGCGTTGCAGAAAAAGATCACCAAGAAGTAGCCCGGTGCGACCGCTGCGATCGATAGGTGTGGCTCTTGTGTCGCTTGGCGTGCTCTCGTCGTCGGTGACACCCGTGGCTGCTGACGTGAAGCCTGTTCTTCCGTGGAATCTCGATCGCATCGACCAACGATCGTTGCCGCTTGACCGGACGTACACCGCTCCGGTGCTCGACGGATCGGGAGTCGACATCTACATCCTTGATACCGACGTGCGAGCAAGCCACGAGCAGTTCGGTGGTCGAGCCGTGAACCTCGCCGATTTTTCGATCGGCGACAAGGGTGAGAACACTGGTCCGACCTGTGACGGCCACGGAACACATGTGTCATCAGTGGCTGTCGGCAACACCGTCGGAGTGGCTCCCGGATCAAGGCTGCTCTCGGTTCAGGTGTTGGACTGCGACGGCAATGGGGAAGTGCCGAACGTGGTCGAGGGCATTGAACGCGTCATCGATCACCACACCTCTGGTCGGCTGGCAATCGCGAACTTGAGCCTCGGAGTCGACATCGGTGATGACGGAGACTCGATCAATGCTGCGATTCGACGGTTGATCGCAGATGGAGTCGTCGTGATTGTCGCCGCGGGTAACGGCAACAGCGCTGGTCGCCCGATTGATGCATGCATGATCGCGCCAGCGAACGAGCCGCAAGCAATCACGGTTGCTTCCGTCGATTGGAATGACAAGCAATCGTCGTATTCGAATTTCGGCTCGTGCATCGACGTCTATGCACCTGGTGGTGACTTCAACGCCTGGGTCGACGCGGCGTGGAACGCAAGTGACACCGATTACTACGGAGACGCAGGTACGTCGATGGCTTCACCACACGTCGCCGGTCTCGCGGCCCTGCTCGCACAACAACAGCCGGGACTGTGTCCACAAAGTGTCGAGCGTGCGATTCTTGCGCGCGCCACGACCGATGTGCTGGTCGGACTCGGTGCTGGTTCGCCGAATCGCATGCTGTATCTCGACACGTCACCGATCACAGAGATCACGACCCCGGGGACGCCCACCAATGTGGTCGCTGTAGCAGACAACAGCTCGTTGACCGTGAGTTGGGATCATGCCTGCAACGGCGGAACAGAAATCGAGAAGTCGATCGTGTCGGTCTATTCGGGGACGCGTCTCGTGAAGAAGGTCTCAATAGCCGGCGATCGACAGGTCGTGCGTGTCGGTGGGTTGCGCAACGGATCGAAGTACAGCGCCACCGTGCGTACGCAGTCGCTTGCCGGACGTGGAGGTGTGTCGGCGAAGTCGGCTCAGGTCGCACCGCGTCGTCTCGCAGTTGGTTCAGCTGTCCCCGTCGCGCAACTCATGTCGAAACCACGAGCTGGCTCTGCGCGTTGGGTCGTCGCCCCGCAGAGCAGTGCCAACTGCACGATCAAGCCAGGTCCACAGCGTCTTGTCGGTCTGAAGCGCGGTAAATGTGTCGTCTCGCTGACGACGAGCCATGCCGAGACCTCACGAACACATGTGTTGACCATCGGCTGAGGCGGTTATCCACAGCCACATTGCGGGTATACGGTGCGCTCAGGGACTCACGAGAGGGGCCCAGCGGCCCCGGAAGGGAGTTGCGATGAGCAAGCGACATCGCAATGAGGAGATCGCTCCGATTCCGCGTGCAGATGTGCGTGCACACGCACATAACGAGCGGCATCGCATTCACAGCGAGCTACACCTCGTCGTCGAAGCAGTCGATCATGGCATCGAGCCAGACGACATCGACGAACCAGGGCCGAATTGGAAGTCGGTCCATCATCACGGTCAGAAACGTGAAGAGAACCTGAGTACTCCGAAGCGTCTGCGTCATTGGAAGACCAAGGACTGGAAGCGTCGGACGAACAACAGGAAGGCGCGCAACCGCGCGTATCGCCCCGTGTAGTTCGCTACGCGTTGGTCAACGTGCCGCACCGAGCCATGTGGTGGTGAGGTCCGCTGCTCGTGCACGCCATTCCTCTGCGGTCATCGCGTAGCGGACATGGTCTTCCCACACACCGTTGATCTCGAGGAAGCGCAGTGCCACACCTTCATCACGAAGGCCGATCTTGTCGACGACACGGTGACTGTTTCGATTTCGGGGGATGATGCAGACTTCGATGCGGTGCAAGTGAAGTTCATCGAAGGCATATCGCAAGAGTGACACGACGGCTTCAGACATGTACGCATGTCCAGCATGAGCCTGGTCGATCCAGTATCCGATGGTTCCTGCCTGAAGAGATCCCCGTACGACGTTGTTGATATTGATCTCGCCAATGAATTTTCCATCGAGAAAGATCCCGAAGGCGTACTGCGTTCCGGATTGTCGTTCGCGTTCGCGTAATGAGCACCGAGCCGCGAAGACATCGCGGTCACGCTCTGGGTCGGGGTGGAAGGGCTGGCGAAGCGGTTCCCACTTGGTGAGCCATTCGACGTTGCGCAACCGCACAGCACTCCACTGCTCGAAGTCCTGAGTCACGAGTGGGCGCAACACGAGTCGCCGTGAATACAGGCGCAGTCCCGTGCGGGTGGTACGGGCGGGATGCTCGAGCGTCATGGCAGGTCCAACATGTCTGATGCGGCACCGTCGAGCAGATTGCGTGTCGACACGACGAGTGAATCTAGGCGCAGTCGGCGCATGATGCCGACCAGCACGCAACATCCGCCGACGATGATGTCGGCACGCTCGCGCGGAAGTCCGGGGTTGAACACTCGGTCCTGGAGACGTTCGGTTGCCAAAGTACGGAACACGTCTTCGGCAGCCTCTTTCGTGAGCACGAATCCGTGCAGTGCAGCTTCATCGAACGTCGTCAGGCCGATCTCGACTGCAGCCACCGTGACGATGGTGCCAGCCACGCCGATGACGCGAGGTTCGGCGATGAGCGCCGGATGGGCGCGTGCAAGTTCCTCGAGGTCGTCTTCCACCGCACCGATCGCGTTGGTCAGTTCTTCTGGGCGTGGGGGGTCGTGTTCGAGCTCTGTCTCGGTCGTGACGACGGCACCATAGGGAAGGCTGAAGGTGATGTCGGGTTCGCGTATTCCGATCGTGAATTCGGTGCTGCCACCACCGATGTCGACGACGACAGTCGGGCGTTCAGCACCATGAGTCGTGTCAGTCGGAAGACCAGAGAGAGCTCCTCGGAACGACAGGCGCGCCTCAGTGTGCTCATCGATGACCTCGAGGTCGACATGTGTCGCTTCACGCACTGCTGCTGCGAAGTCCATCACGTTCGATGCGCGTCGACATGCGGATGTGCCGATGACACGAACACGATCGACAGAGAGATCGGCGATGTCGTTCATGTAATCACGCAACACGTCGAGTGTCCGTGCTTGTGCATCGGGGGAGAGCTGTGCGGAACGTGCGATGCCTTCGCCGAGTCGTGGAGTGGAGAAGCGACGCAGAACGTCACCATCACGATCACGCACGAGCATGTTCACTGAGTTGGTGCCGATGTCAATGACAGCGACACGGTTCGCTGTCGTGCTCATGTTGCGACCCGCTTGGCCAGGTGAGCACCACGCAATCTGCACTGCTCATCGACCCATGCGCCGATTGGGTCATTGCCGCCGGCAAGCCACCATGCGAAATGAGCGTGTAGACATTTCACGCCGCGTCGAGTGCCGCCGACACCGCCGCTTGGGCGTGGCCCGCTGTGGTCGGTGGGAATGTCCGCATCGCGGACCGCGGCGTACTCATGGTGCACCGCGTCAATGGCGTCGAGTCCGACGAGTTCCTCAACACGGTCCACGCCTCCGTCGGCCTCGACTGCGCCTACTTCCCTGATTTCGTCAGGACCAATGAGCCAGTAAAGCGTTGGCATCGGAGTGCCGTCATCAAGCAGTGGCGCATTGCGCAAGACCACCGGTTCACCGATTGCTGAGCGCACCACAATTCGGTACGCACCTTGGGGCCGCCGACCGAGCAGTCGCTCGACAAGGATGCGTTCGTCCGGAGTCGGCTCGCTACCAAATGCCGGACGCGACATCGTCGCCTATCGAACAATCAGCCAAATGACGACTGCAGCAACGACCGCGACGACGGGCAGTGCACGCTTGAGGATCGGCGCACCAGCAGCATCGAGCAAGTCGATCGGCTTGGCTTCGGGTCCGTCGATTTTGCGGACACCGTCTGTCGTCGAAGCAGTTGACGGTTCGGTCACTTCGTTCACCACTGTAGAGCTAGCCGGTTGTGCGGCGATGAGTTCGTTCAGATTGAGGACGAATTGCGCGAGGATTTTTTCAGAGATGTCTGCCATGGCACCACGACCGAACTGGGCAACTTTGCCCGTGATCGACAAGTCGGTGTGCACTTTGCACTCAGTGTTCGTCGGCGACAAAGCAGAGAGCTGTGCGGTGATGACCGCAGCCGCGTTGCCCTTGCCCCCGGTGTCGCGGCC
>SXWG01000016.1 GCA_005789925.1 Actinomycetota bacterium
ACGTGCGAATCGGTCTTGAGGGCAACCTCTGCCGTTGCACCGGGTACCACAACATCGTGAAGTCCGTGCTCGCCGCGGCGAAGAGCTGAAAGACGACCAATGATTCCTGCACCGTTCGATTACAAGCGCGCGGGTTCTGCCGCCGAGGCAATCTCCATCGTCAGCCAGCACGGCGACGATGCGAAGTTCCTCGCAGGTGGACACTCATTGCTTCCTCTCATGAAGTTGCGACTCGCCCAGCCGGCCGTGTTGGTCGACATTGCTCGAGTCAACGACCTCTCGTACATCCATGATGCCGGCGATCACATCGCCATCGGCGCGCTCACTCGTCACACCGAACTCGAGCGTTCGTCGCTCCTCCAACAACATGTCCCATTGCTGTCGCATGCCGCGAGCCATGTGGGTGACCCACAAGTCCGCCATCGCGGCACACTCGGCGGCTCGATCGCCCACGCTGACCCGGCCTCTGACCTGCCAGCCACCACACTCGCGCTCGGTGCGACTTACGTCGCTCAAGGCCCAAACGGCACACGCGAGATCGCTGCCAGCGACTTCTACAAAGGGTTTCTCGAGTCAGCACTTGCCGCCGACGAGATGCTCACCGAAGTGCGCGTACCGAAAATGGACGGGGCCGGTTGGTCGTTCCAGAAGTTCAACCGACGTGCCCAAGACTGGGCCATCGTCGGGGTCGCCGCATGGCGAAAGGGTGCGAGCGCAGGTGTTGCTCTCGTGAACATGGGATCGACTCCGATTCTTGCCTCGTCAGTGAATCAAGCCATCGCACAGGGTGCATCCGTAGAAGACGCTGCCCGTCTTGCATCGAACGAAGCTGAGCCGCAGGACGACATGAACGCCTCTGCCGACTATCGACGCCACCTGGCATCGGTTTTGGTGCGACGCGCGCTCGAACAATCATCCCGCTGACCGCCCACAACGCCATGACAATGGCGGAGAGAGTAGACCGCTGGCAACGTCATCGACGGGTCATTCTTGTCGTCTACTGCCTCGTGTTCGTCTGGAGCGCGAAGCAGTTCGGCATTCCTGTCGATCGTCTTGCGGTGTTGGCATGGATTCTGGCTGCGTTCATGTGTGGTGCCATCGGCAGACCGCGGGAAGAAGTCACACAGTCGTTCCGTGACTGGGCCGTCGTGTTCGGCATCTACATGTTCTACGACTACAGCCGCGGAATTGCCGATCAGCTGGGTATTCCCGTCAATTTCTCGGGTCCACGTGATGCAGACAGGCTGTTGTTCTTCGGTGTCGATCCGAACGTGTGGATGCAAGAACGTTTCTATGTGCGCGGAGACATCAAGTGGTACGACGTGCTCGGCTCGATCATCTACATGACTCATTTTGTTTTTCCCGTCGCACTCGCAGTGTTCTTGCGCTGGCGCGGACGGGATCGCTGGGTGTTGTATGTGCGTCGACTCGGTCTCATGCTCGTCGGTGGTGTGGTCGGCTACATCGCCTATCCCGCCGCACCACCATGGATGGCGGCGAAGAACGGATACATCGAAAAGATCGACCGCATCACCGGTCGCGGTTGGTCAGAGTTGAACCTCGACACCGTTTCCAAGACTTTTGACCGTGGGGTTGTGGTGTTGAACCCTGTCGCTGCCATGCCGTCACTGCACGCGGCGACGGCACTGTTGGTCGTTCTGTGGTTCTTTCCTGGCCGCTCGTGGTGGACGCGCAGCGCACTTCTCCTGCACCCCGTCGGCATGGCGCTCGCATTGGTGTACTTCGGTGAGCACTACGTTGTCGATGCGCTCGCCGGGTTCGTTCTCGTCTTCGTCGCGTGGCGCGCCGCTGATTGGTGGGAACGTCGCCCCCGCATCACGAACTGAACTGTATGACTGTGCGGGCGCCGACAATCGGAGCGAACACATCGGCACGAACTTTGTTGTGCAATTCGTCAGTGTCGTATTTGCGCCAGCCATCCGCGTCGTCAAAGGTGGCCACTATTCCGTAGTCGGCGTTACCACTTTCCTTGAGACCGGCATCGACCCCGTGATGGTACGACCGTACATACGGCATCGTCGCCACCATGTCATCAAGTGCACGGCCGACAGCGGCTACCGCCTCTGGTGTCATGGGTGCTTTCCAGGAGAACAAAACGACGTGATGAATCATGACGGCACCTTACGTCGACACCTTGGTCGATTTCGAATAACCAGTCAGCACGGGCCCCTAGGCCGCGTCAGATGAGTCCGGCGTATGCACCACCGTCGACTTGCAGATTCGTTCCGGTGATGAACTTCGCGTGTTCGCTACAAAAGAACGCGACGACACGGCCGAAGTCTGCAGGCTCACCGAGTGCACCTGCGGGGATGCCGAGCACTGATGGTTCGGCATTTGCTCCGTAGAGCTGCAAGATGCGATCGGTGGCATGGATGCCCGGTTGCACGGTGTTGACAGTGACACCGTGTTGTGCGACCTCGCGAGCGACGGTCTTCAAGAAACCGGTGACGCCCGCACGTGCCGTGTTCGACAAGATGAGATTCGGTATCGGTTGACGAACTGCACTGGACGTGATCGCGACGACTCGACCCCACTTGCGTTCCTGCATGCCCGGAAGTGCTGCGCCGCACATGCCCACGACTGACAACAAGTTCTTCTCAAGTGCTTTTGCATACTCCGCAGACTGAGTCGACGCGAATGTTCCTGCTGGCGGTCCACCACCATTGGTGACCAAGATGTCGACATGTCCGAGCCGATCGATAGCTTGCTCGACGAACATCTGACCACCGGACTGTGTATCGACGTCGCACACCAACGCAAATGCACGCTCACCGAGGGCCCGTGCAGCCGACGTGATGCGCTCTTCATCCCGCCCACATATGGCGACGGTCACGCCCGCCTCGACCAACGCTCGCGCAGATGCCAGACCAAGGCCCGCTGAGGCCGCCGCGACCGCCGCGGTGCGTCCGGCAATACCTAAGTCCACTCGGCAAATGTATCCATCACGCTGCACCCCTACGCTGTGGGGCGTGCCCGACGAGTCCGCAACCACGAACACCCTGAGCGTCGACTCGGTGCGCGCTGGCTTGCAGGGGCACGGCTACCTACCCGACGATGGTGTCACCACAGCGGTGTACCTGTCATTGTCGCTCGGTCGACCACTGTTTCTCGAAGGTGAAGCTGGCGTCGGAAAGACCGAACTTGCAAAAACCATCGCACGGTGGCGTGGCGCACCGCTCATCCGCCTTCAGTGCTACGAGGGCATCGACATGGCCCAGGCCGTGTACGACTGGGACTACTCACGACAGCTACTGCATCTTCGTGCCGCCGAGGCAAGTGGTGAGGCGCGCGAAGCCGGAACATCTGCGCTCGAGAACCAGTTGTACAGCGAACGATTCCTGGTGAAGCGTGCGATCCTGCGGGCCATCAC
>SXWG01000195.1 GCA_005789925.1 Actinomycetota bacterium
CGAAGACGAGGTTGTCCAACTGCTCACGTGCGGCGAGTGACAATGCGCCGAGTGATTCAGGTTCGTCGGTCTCACCATCGCCGAGGAAACACCACACTCGACTCTGAGCCGAGTCGTCGATCTCACGATTCAGTAGGTACCGATTGAAACGTGCTTGATAGATGGCGGTGATCGGACCAAGCCCCATCGACACTGTGGGGAACTCCCAATAGTCGGGCATCAGTCGCGGATGTGGATAGCTGGACAGTCCCGCACCGTTTCGTCCGATCTCGCGACGGAAGTGGTCGAGGTCATCTTCATGGATGCGTCGTTCGAGGTACGAACGGGCGTAGATACCGGGGGCAGTGTGACCCTGGAAGTAGACGTGGTCACCGACGTTGCCGCCGTCTTTCCCGCGGAAGAAATGGTTGAACCCGATCTCGTACAAACTCGCGGAACTGGCGAACGTCGACAAGTGTCCACCGATGCCCTCTGCGTGGTGGTTCGCACGGGAAACCATGACGGCTGCGTTCCAGCGGATGTAGGCGCGGATGCGTCGTTCGATGTGGTCGTCTCCGGGGAACCACGGTTCATGTTCACGAGGAATGGTGTTCACATACGGAGTGGACACCGTGGCAGGGAAACTGACGTGAGACCGTTGCGCACGCTCGAGAAGTCGTGACAGCAGGTAGCGAGCGCGCGTCTTGCCGTGAGTGTCGACCACAGCGTCGAGGGACTCGAGCCACTCTTGGGTTTCGCCGGGATCAATGTCGGGGAGTTGATGCACCGAACCGTCGAAAATCATGTGGTCATTCTCGCATTTCCCCACGGTGGGTGGCACGACGTGGGTGAATTGTGTGACTGGTGCACCATTTCCGACGCGTCGTGTCCGACAATGGACGAATGCAGTCGGATTCTCCACAGGCGTCACTTTTCGATGACGGGGTGACGGAGAGCCGTCCGCGACCTGGACATCGTGAATCAGGTCGAACGATTCGCGTGTACACCGATGGTGCTTGCTCTGGAAATCCGGGCCCGGGGGGTTGGGCGTGGGCGACTGCGCCAGATGGTGAGACAAGTGCGGGTGGTGGCGAGGCCTACACGACGAATCAGAGAATGGAGATCGTCGCCACTTTGCGTGCGCTCGAACATTTCGAGAATGACGACGTCGACGTCGTCATCGTGTCGGACAGCAACTACGTGGTGAAGTGCTTCCAAGACCGTTGGTGGGAAGGATGGTTGTCACGTGGTTGGAAGAATTCGCAACGACAGCCGGTCGCCAATCGTGACCTGTGGGAGCCCCTCATCGCTCTCGTGCGGCGTCGAGGGCGAGTGACATTCGAATGGGTGAAAGGGCACAGCGGTGACCCGATGAACGACCTGGTCGACGCGAAGGCAGTCGAGGAGTCCCGTCGGTATTCGGCCTGAGAACTGCTGACACCGTTGTTTCGAGTGGGCCCTGTCACGACGGGTCTTCTAGCCTTGCCCCCTATGGATATTTCAGGTGTAAGTGCAATCGTCACCGGCGGAGCGTCGGGAATCGGAGAGGCGACCGTTCGTCTGCTCGCCAAGCGTGGAGCAAAGGTGGTCATCGCCGATCTCGAACGTCAAGCAGAGAAGGGCAATGCGCTCGCGAAAGAGGTCGGTGGCTCGTTCTGTGCTGTCGACGTCACGAAGACCGCTGACATCATCAATGCCGTCGAGATGGCAAAGTCGATGGGACCACTTCGTGTCCTGGTGAACTCAGCCGGCATCGGTTTCGCCCAGCGCACCATCGGCAAGGACGGAAGCTATGAGTCGGCGGCGAACATCGACGTGTTCCGCAAAGTCATCGAGATCAACCTCATCGGAACTTTCGATGCCATTCGTATCGCTGCGACAGCGATGAGCCAGACCGAACCCCTTGAGTTCGGCGAGCGCGGCGCGATCGTGAACATCGCATCTGTCGCAGCATTCGACGGCCAGATTGGTCAGAACGCATACTCAGCGTCGAAAGGTGGCGTCGTCGGCATGACATTGCCCGTCGCACGCGACCTCGCCGCTGTCGGTATCCGCGTGAACACCGTGGCACCTGGTCTCATCGATACTCCGATCTATGGAACGGGTGAAGGCAGCGAAGCGTTCAAGGCGAACTTGCAAAAGGGTGTGCTCTTCCCGCAGCGTCTCGGCGATCCGGCCCAACTCGCGTCGATGGTGCTCGAGTGCATCACGAACAGCTACATGAATGCAGAGACGATCAGGGTCGACGGCGGCATTCGCATGCCACCAAAGTGACGCGCGACTGAACGTCGTTCATCGAACGATTCAGGTCGTGTAGTCCGCATTGATGCGGACATAACCATCGGTCAGGTCGCAGCCCCACACGGTGCTGCGACCTTTTCCGTTGTGAAGGTCGACCACGATTCTCACGGTGTCGCCACGCATGTACGACGACAGCGCCTGCAGACCCTCGTCGTCGACTTGCCTGGGGAACACTTCTTGATCCCCGAAACTGATGACGACTTTGTCTTGGTCGATGTCAGAGTCGTTCACTTTGCCGACGGCCATGGCGACGCGGCCCCAGTTCGGATCCGCACCATGAACGGCAGTCTTCACGAGTGGTGAATTGACGATCGACTTTGCCACGCGCTTGGCTTGGGCATCGTCACGTGTGCCGGTGACGTGCACCTCGATCAGCTTCTCGGCGCCCTCGCCGTCGCGTGCTACTTGTTTGGTGAGCGATGTGAGAACTTCGCGAAGCGCCTCTTCGAACGCTGTGGCGTCGACTGTGCCGGCAGCCCCACTTGCGAGGATGATCGCAGTGTCGCTGGTCGAGGTGTCGGTGTCGATGCTGACGCAGTTCAACGTCGTGTCGATGACTCGACGGAAGGTGGCGTCAAGTTGTCGTTTCTCGACTGATGCATCGGTGAACACCATGGCAATCAAGGTCGCCATGTTTGGCTCGATCATTCCGACACCCTTGGCGACACCGACGACCCTGGCGGAACTTCCGCGAATCCTTGAGTGTGCGACTTTGTGGATGGTGTCAGTGGTCATGATGCCGCGTGCGACGGCGACCGCGTCGTCGCCAGTGAGCGGGTAGGGAAGAGATTCGATGCCACGTCGAATGCGCTCGATCGGATAACTGCGTCCGATGACGCCTGTCGACGCGATGAGAACGTCGTGAGCCGCGATACCAAGACGCGCGGTGACGAGCTCGGTGATTTCGCGCGCATGCGCAGCACCCGTGGCGCCAGTTGCGACATTTGCGTTCTTCGAGATGACGACCACCGCTCGAGGTGAACCCGCGGCAAGATTTTCCCGCGACAAGACCACACTCGGTCCGGCAAAGCGGCTCTGTGTGAACACTCCTGCCGCAGAGACGTCACCTTCAGCCATGACGACGGTGAAATCGTCGGAGTCATCCTTCACGCCGACATTGGTGACGAAGCTGCTGAACCCACCAGGAAGGGGGAGATGAGAGTCTGGGGCATCATCACGGTCGGCCACGGAGTTTGTCTAGCACCGGAGGGCCACCAATTGACGCTTACGCTGTGTGCATGCGAACGCTGATCACGAACGGAACAGTCGTGACCGCGACGCACCGTCGTGACGTCGACGTGTTGGTCGACGGAGAGAGAATCGAGGTGGTCTTTGACCGTGGCCAGACCCCGGTCGGCCTCGATGCACGCGTCATCGACGCATCAGGTTGTTTTGTCATTCCTGGCGGCGTCGACGCGCACGTGCACATGCAACTTGACACAGGGGCGACGAGTTCCTCTGACACGTTCGAGACGGGTTCAATCGCGGCAGCTCACGGGGGCACCACGACCATCATCGATTTTGCGGAACAACGTGCTGGCGGCAACGTCCTGCAGAGTTTCGCTTCGCGGTTCGCCGAAGCAGATGGTCAATGTGTCATCGACTGGAGTTTCCATCAAGTGTTGGGCGGCGTCGATGCGCAGGCGCTCATCGACGCTCGTTCGCTCATCGAACGTGAAGGTGTGAGCTCGATCAAGTTGTTCATGGCGTATCCCGGACGCCTCTACAGCGACGACGGCCAGATGTTGCGTGCGCTTCAGATGTGCGCCGACACGGGAATGATGGCAATGGTGCACGCCGAGAACGGTCTCGCAATCGACGTGCTCATCGAACAAGCAGTTGCAGCAGGGAACACCGACCCGATTCATCACTCGCTCACGCGACCGGCGGCCTTGGAGGCCGAAGCGGTGCATAGAGCTGGCGTGTTGTCACGTGTTGCCGGCGGGGCGCCGCTGTACATCGTGCACTTGTCGAGCTCGGAAGCACTCGCTGAGGTGCGTCAGGCTCGCGCTCGAGGAACGAACATCTTCGCCGAGACGTGTCCGCAGTATCTGCACTTGTCACTCGAGGAACATTTGGGCAAGGGCTGGCCAGAAGGTGCGGCCTACATCGCGTCGACTCCGCTGCGCTCACGCAACGAGAATCATCGCGAGGACTTGTGGAAGGGGCTACGCGAAGATGAGCTTGCGGTCGTGAGTACTGATCACTGCCCCTTCTGTCTGCGCGAGCAGAAACTTGCATTCGGTGATTCCTTCAACATGGTGCCGAACGGAATCGGTGGTGTCGAGCACCGAATGGACCTCATCTATCAAGGTGTCGCAACTGGCGAGATCAGTCTCGAACGCTGGGTCGAGGTGTGCTCGACTGCGCCTGCGCGTCTTTTCGGTCTGGGCTCCAAAGGACGACTCGAATCAGGTTGTGACGCAGACATCGTCATTTACGACCCTGAAGCGACCACGACAATCAGTGCCAAGACGCACCACATGAACTTGGATCACTCTGCGTACGAGGGAATGGTGTTGCAAGGTGGCGTGCGAACGGTCGTGTCACGCGGCGACGTCATCGTCGATGGGGGAGTTCTCAATGCGCGTCCGGGTCGCGGTCGCTTCCTACGCCGCTCTGTGCCGGCACTGATCCGTTAGTTCGACTATTCGCTGAATCGACGAACGAGATTGTCGAGCGTCTTTTCTATCGCTGCTTTGTTTCGCTGTGGTGCACGGATGAACCGCAATGCGGTCGCAGACCGCGCGGTGTTCATGTCGAATTGCTCTGTGACTTTTGTGCCACCAGTGATGGGTTCAAGGAGGTAACGCCACACGTGTCCACCCATGTGGCGCCAGGCGATGCGACGACCTTCGTCAAACTCGACGACCGTGTTCTCGATTTTGTACGGCGCACCGATGCGCATGTTCATTCCGAATTGTGCGCCGAGACTGAGTCGCTCTGGTGCGTCGACTTGGGCACTTTTGACCGATCCGGACCCGTCGATTTCATGATGACGTCGCGGATCAGCGAGCAGATCAAAAATCGCCCCTGGTGGCGAGGGCACGACTCGCTCGACACTCACGATTTTTGAAGGGTCTGATGAAGCAGCTGGGTTGCTCGTCGCAGAAGTCATGGATGAAGTGTCGCCCATTCGAGCACGGATTCCGCACACCTGCGCCCAGAAAACATCGCACCTTGGATGCTTCCGGTGTCACGATGGTCGCCGCACACGAACAGTCCTTCGCCGAGAGACACGCTCTTTTTCGGGTTGAACGGAGGATCCTGGCCGGGTTGGCCATAAGCGATGCGGTACGAGCGCAAGGTCGTCCACCCGTCGACTTGTGGTCCCCACCAACTGCGTAATTGTGTGCGTGCGAGCTGCTCGATGTCACCCTCGGCGACACCAGGAAGTGCGGCCGCGATCAGGTGTCGACCAGCCGGCGCGTATGTGTCTGCGACGTTGCTCATGACGGCGACGTTCAACACCGGTCCTTGTCCGTGTCCGTCGAGCACGATGTATGAGCCAGCAACTGGTGCGGTGTCGGCTGCGAAATAGACGCACCCTGCCGCGCGCGAGGTGACAGCAGGCAAGCCGACCAACGAACTTGCGACGGGACCTTCCGTGGCCACGATGACCGCACGTGACGTCACGGTGTGGCCGTGTGCGGTGGTGACCCGGCCAGGTTGAACGTTCGTCACAGCGGAGTCGAGATGCACACAGGCTGCAGGAAGGCCAGCGGCGAGCTGTCGGGTGATCTCTCCCATTCCCTTGGCAGGCACACCGGTGTCACCGGTCGCGAGGGTGCGGAAGATGATGTCGAACATTCGACGCGACGTGCCAAGTGCGGGATCTAGTTGAATGCCGCCGACGAGTGGACGGAAGAAACGCTCGATGATTGCCGAGGAAAATCCGAACGCGCGCAACGCGGTCGCCGTGGGAACGTCATCGCCACGCAACAACATCTTCGGGTCGCGGCGCACGAGTTTCATGCGAAGAAGAGCGATGCGCGCCTTGTCGAGCACGGAGCCGATTGGTGCGGTGGCGGTTTCGACGACGGTCTTTGGTCTGCGCAGTGGATCGCCGACGATGTGACCCTCGCCGTCGCGCCACACGAGCGCACCCGGTTCGAACATACGCACGTCGAGTGCGCGCATGTCGAGATGGCGATGAAGTTCGGGATACGCGGTCAACAACACCTGAAAGCCGCGGTCGAGCGTGAAGCCATCGACGATGTCTGAGCGCACGCGACCACCGACGCCGTCGGACGCCTCGAGAACAGCGACCGACAGTCCGGCGCGCGTCAAAACTCGGGAAGCGACGAGACCGGCGAGTCCGGCACCCACGACGGTGACGTCCACGTGTTGTGGTGGTGCGTCGTGTGACACGTACGCGGGCATCATGAGAGACAAATGCCCTGTGACGTCACGAACGAGCAAGGAGTGCACGCAGCGCGACGTCGAGTGTCGAGTGCGCGAAGGCGAATCCGTCTTTCGACAATGCGCTCGGCATGACTCGCTGGCCGGTGAACAACAGCGCTTCTGCAAGCTCGCCACCGAGCAGCAGTTTCGGTCCGAAGGACGGAATCGTCTGGAATGCAGGACGTCGTAGTGCCTTGCCAAGTTCTTTGGTGAATTGGGCGTTCGTCACCGGATTCGGTGCCGTCAAGTTCACGGGTCCGGACAATTGCGAGGTGAGCAAATGAGTGATTGCTGCGACTTCATCGTCGATCGAAATCCAACTTTGCCAGTGCTTGCCATTCTTGAATTTTCCGCCAAGACCAGCCTTGAAGATCGGCAGTTGTTTCTTCAGCG
>SXWG01000196.1 GCA_005789925.1 Actinomycetota bacterium
CGCAGAGTGGGTCCGAGGAGTTTGTCGACGGCAGCGACTGCGTCTGCGGCCATCTCCCTATAGGGGGTCAGTTTGCCGCCGGTCACCGTGACAGTTCCGTTCGCGGACGTGGTCACGCTGTGACGACGACTGAGGTCTGCGGTTCGGGCGGCAGATTCCGAATCGCTGTTCGTGGTGACCAGCGGACGAAGGCCACTCCACACAGCAAGAACGTCATCGTGGGTGACGTCGGTCGTCACTGATGCATTGAGTGCTCTCAACACATAGTCGATGTCGTCTTTTGTGCACTGAGGTTCGTTGACCGGGCCTTTGTAGTCGGTGTCTGTGGTTCCGATGTAGGTGTATTTGTAAGTGCCGTCGCCGTTCGGTACCC
Organism: Actinomycetota bacterium; assembly: GCA_005789925.1. GTDB lineage: Bacteria > Actinomycetota > Acidimicrobiia > Acidimicrobiales > Ilumatobacteraceae > UBA2093. The sequence goes on from SXWG01000196.1 coordinate 374, forward strand.
ACGGGATCACGAAGAGGCTGCGTTTGTCCTTTGGCACGGGAATGACCACGGCGATGTCGTTTCGAACTTTCTGCCACGGCACCGTCACGTGCACGCCCTTGGCAGGTCGAATCGTGCGCGGGTGACTACCTTCGTCAAGCTGTCGCAGATCGTCGGCCCACACTCCGGTGGCATTCACGACGGCACGCGCACGCACGTCGAACGACCGACCCGAGTGCACGTCGCGCATCGTCACGACGGAGACACCACCATTTCGTTCGATAGCGGTGACCTCGATGCGATTTGCGGCGACGCACCCCATGTCGACTGCCGTGCGAATGGCAGTCAAAGTGAGTCGAGCATCATCGGCTTCGGCATCAAAGTAGAGATATGCGGACGCAAGTCGGTCGGCGCGCATCGTGGGCAGGTGTGTGCGCGCTGCCTTTCCGGACAATCGTCGATGGAGTCGACCGATGCGCCAGCCCCCAGTGATGTCGTACATCCACAAAGCTGACCCAAGTGCGCGAGCAATTTTTTTCGAGATGAGTCCGTCCTTCGTGAGGATGGGGATCATGAAGGGGAGAACACGTACGAGATGCGGTGCGTTGCGACGCAGTCGCTTGCGTTCGCGTAGCGCCTCGTAGACCAGTCGAACGTCACCTTGTTGCAGATACCGCAGTCCGCCGTGCACCAACTTCGACGACTTCGACGACGTGCCAGAGGCAAAGTCATCACGTTCGACGAGTGCTGTCACATGGCCCCGACTAACAGCGTCGACTGCGACCCCCGCACCGGTGATTCCGCCGCCGATGACCAGCACGTCGAAAGTGGCCGCCTCGAGTTGCGTGATGGCTGTCATGCGGTCAAGTCCGGTGCTGGTGGAGGCACCGGGAAGAGACACGTGCTTCATGTTAGGGATGGCGCCGCAGAGCAGCCGGGGTGCGGCCAGAAGGTTTCATCACTAAATCTGTCCGCAAGAGTTGCAAATTAGCATTGAGTGCAAATAACCTCCTCTACATGCGCAGCCCAGACCAACTAACGGTGGCCTTCCGCAATGCCGGCCTGAAAGTGACCCCCCAGCGTCAACTGCTGTTTCGGCTTCTCCATGACAACTCGGCACACCCCACAGCCGAGTCGTTATTCATGGCGGCGAGCGCTGAGATGCCGGGCATCTCCTTGCGCACGGTGTACCAAACCCTCACTGATCTGACCGACATGGGGGAGCTGCAGTCGATTGACTTCGGCACTGGCGCATCCCACTTCGATCCAAACGTCGCCCATCACCACCATGCGGTGTGCGACACATGTGGCTCCATCCACGACGTGTACGTCGATGATGCGCCACGGCTCACAGGTCTTGACGGATTTTCCGTCGAGCATTCCCACATCGTGTATCGCGGTACGTGTGCCGCGTGCTCATGAGTGCGGGGAGAACAACCCAAACCCCTTAACGAAAGGACACATCATGGCCGGCCTCAAAGGCACCAAGACCCATGAGAACCTGTTAGAGGCATTTGCAGGCGAGAGCCAGGCAAACCGCCGCTACCTCTGGTTCGCACAAAAGGCAGACGTCGAGGGTTACCCCGACGCAGCAGCACTCTTCCGTTCAGTTGCAGAAGGCGAAACCGGCCACGCGCACGGTCACCTCGAGTACCTGGCAGAAGTCGGTGACCCCGCAAGTGGCGAGCCGATCGGCGAGACCGAGCTCAACTTCAAGGCGTCGGTCGCCGGCGAGACCTACGAGTACACCCAGATGTACCCGGGCTTTGCCAAGACCGCACGCGATGAAGGCTTCTCCGAAATCGCTGACTGGTTCGAAACCTTGGCTCGCGCCGAGAAGAGCCACGCAGGTCGTTTCCAAGAGGGCTTGAACTCCCTCTGATCCGACTGTCGCGCACGTCGCGACACGTGTCGATCGATCGGGTGGTCGGCTGGTGTCTCACCAGCGACCACCCCATCGCACGCGACATATCTCAACCCCCCAACATCACCTAGCTACATGCCGAGGAACGAGGAACGATGACGATCACTTATGACCCGAAACATCCGAAGTATCTCGACGAGGCAGATGTCCGCGAGGAACTCACTCGGGTGTACGACCTGTGTCACGGATGTCGCCTGTGCTTCAAGTACTGCACATCTTTTCCCACACTGTTCTCATACGTCGATCAACACGACGACCAAGACGCCGGTCGCTTGACTCCAGAGCAGCAAGACCAGGTCGTCGACGAATGCTTCCAATGCAAGCTCTGCTACATCAAGTGTCCGTACATTCCCGAGCTGCACGAGTGGGCGCTCGATTTTCCACGTCTCATGCTGCGCGCTGACGCGATGCGTCACGCGAATGGCCAAGTGTCGTTGCGCAAGCGCGCGACCACCGAATTCATGGGACACACCGATGCGCTCGGCAAAGTGTCGACTGCAGCAGCCCCAATAGCGAACGCTGTGCTCGGTGCGAAGCCAGGTGGCATCGTACGCAAAGTCGTTGCTGCCACTGCTGGAGTGTCGTCCGTGCGTCTGTTGCCTCCATTTGCCAAGACTCGCTTTTCAACGTGGTTCAAGAAGCGCGTCAAGCCGGTTCTCACGAAGAAGCAGGGATCAGTCGCAGTGTTCCCGACATGCCTCGTCGAGTACCAAGAGCCGGGCATCGGCAAAGACCTCGTTCGCGTCTACGAGCGCAACGGTGTCGCATGTTCGTTGGTCGATGGTGCAGGCTGCTGCGGAGCTCCGTATCTGCACAGTGGCGATCTTGACCAATTCACAAAAGTGGCGACCAAGCAGGTAAAGGTTCTCGCTGATGCCGTGCGCGAAGGCAAGGACATTGTCGTGCCACAGCCGACATGTGGTTATGTGTTGAAGAAGGACTACCTCGATTACGTCGGTGGTCCCGATGCCGAGCTCGTCGCGAAAAACACGTATGACTCGAGTGAGTACCTCATCAACTTGCACAAGGCTGACGGAACCGAACTCGACACGACGTTTACCGGCCCCGTCCCAGAGACCGTCACCTACCACACGCCCTGTCACCTTCGTGCGCAGAACATCGGCCTGCGCAGCCGCGACCTCATGAAACTGACGGGTGCAAAAATCAAACTTGTCGACCAGTGCTCCGGTATCGACGGAATGTGGGGCTTCAAGGCAGAGAACGAAGAGTTCGCAATTCCGATCGCCAAGAAACTGGCTGGTCAGATCACTGCTGCAAATGGAGACATAGTCACAGGCGACTGCCACTTGGCGAACACCGCCATTACCGAGCAGACCGGTTCGAAGCCTCTACACCCACTCCAGATGGTCGCGCGAGCGTACGGCATTCCCGAAGAATGACGAGTCGCGCGACAGAGATTGTCCACCACCCAAAAACACACACATACCCATAACCACAGACATAAAGGAGAATCACGTGTATACGGCAACCCCCACCGCCTCACGAAAGTTGACCCTCGACGACATCAAAGATGTGCGCGAGTATGAACGAGAGCGAGCGGAATTCCGCGCTCGCATGCTCGAGGTGAAGGCGCGTCGCCGTGTCGCACTCGGAACACTGGTGACTCTGATGTTCGAGAATCGCGACACGATGCGTCTTCAGATCCAAGAGATGATACGCGTCGAAAAGATCGTCACCGATGAAGGCGTGCTCGAAGAACTTCATGCGTACAACCCGATGGTCCCAGAAGCCGGCCAACTGTGCGCGACGATGTTCATCGAACTCACGTCTGATGAAATGGTTCGCGAATGGCTGCCGAAGCTGGCCGGTATTGAACGCAGCGTGCTCATCAAGTTGCCGAACGGCGACTCGGTTCGCGGTCGTCTCGACGCTCAACACGAAGCAGGTCTCACTCGCGACGACGTCACCGCCGCGGTCCACTACCTCACGTTCGATTTTTCTCCCGAGCAGATCGAGTCGTTCGCGAGTGGCGACGTTCAGGTCCGTGTCGACCTATCGAACTATCTCGAGGCTGCCGAGTTGCTTCCCGCCACCAAGGACGAACTACTCACAGATCTGCGGGCCTGACGCCCGGGAGGGTCCGAATCCGTCCACATTCAGGCCCCGAGGGCCACGCGGGCAGATTGCAAAGTGTGACCGATGACACCTACTATCTCGTCCCAAGGGGTCCTCGTACTTCGCATGAGGGAGCGGGCCCTGACATCGATGGGGGAGTAGCGATGTCATTAGCAGACATCACATGGCGGTTACGGGGGGCCTGTCACGGTCTTGATCCGTCCATCTTTTTTCCAGAGGACGACGACGAGGCCGATATCGCCAAGGAAATCTGCGCCGAGTGCGACGTGCGTATTGCTTGCCTCGAATATGCGCTTGCCAGTCGCGAGCGGGACGGCGTCTGGGGCGGGGCCACCGAACGGGAACGTCGCAGAATCATTCGTCAGCGCCGTCGCTCGGCGTAGATACTGAATGACGTAGAAACGCGCAAACATCCCGACACCACCGGCTTTCCCGGTTGGCCGACGCTCATCAGCGACCTGCTGTCGTCCCGAGACATGGACGATGCGGTCGCGCACGCGACGACGCGTGAATTGTTATCAGGGGACACCAGTACCACGCACATCGCTGCGTTCCTCGTTGCATTACGTGCAAAAGGAGAATCGGCAATCGAACTTGCTGCCATGTTGCGCGCGGTTCGTGAAGCAAGTCGACGCGTTGAGTTGAACACTCATCTTGCGGCTTCGGCAATTGACATTGTCGGAACGGGTGGCGACAAGAGCAACACAGTGAATATCTCGACAATGACATCTCTCGTCGTCGCAGCCTGTGGCGTTCCGGTGTGCAAACACGGAAACCGTGCATCGTCGTCGCAGTGCGGAACTGCCGACGTACTCGAGATTCTGGGAGTGACGATTGAACTCAGCCCTGAAGGTGTCGCTCAATGTCTGGATCAAGCGGGCATCGCGTTTTGTCTTGCACCGGCATTTCATCCGGCATTTCGCCATGTCGGACCAACGCGACGAGAACTGGGTGTACCGACGGTGTTCAACCTCCTTGGGCCACTTGCGAACCCTGCTCCGATCAAACGCATGCTCGTTGGAGTCGCCAATCAATCGATGATGTCGGTGATGGCGTCTGCACTCGACTCTCGCGGGGTGACCGACGCGTGGTTGGTGCACGGCCACGACGGACTTGACGAATTGTCACTCGCCGGCCCGAATACGGTCATCGCGCTGCGCGACGGACGACAGTCGACTCTGGAAGTTGACGCGACCGATGTCGGGCTCGTGCGCGCGAGTGTCGATGAGTTACGCGGTGGTGACGCCACATTCAACGCGAGTGCGGTGCGGGCACTTCTCGACGGTGAGCACGGCGCAGTGCGTGACGTCGTGCTTCTGAACGCTGCTGCAGCGCTCGTGGTCGCCAAGGAATCAACAGATGTGTCACATGGTGTGCAAATGGCACGTGACGCCATCGACAGCGGAAAAGCCAAACGAATTCTTGAAGTCTTCGTAAACGAGAGCGCGGCTGCGGCTGCGAATGTGACACGCTGACCGCCATGATTCGCGTTCCCGCCACCTCTGCGAACCTCGGGCCTGGGTTCGACGCACTCGGCTTGGCTGTCACGTGTTACGCCGACATCGGAATTGTCGGTTCACCAGACCAGCCAGACGATGCACAAGTGTGCGGGGTGCATCATCCTGCGCACATCGCGTTCAGTCGAGCGGGCGGAACCGGAGACATCTGGGTGCGGAACTCGATTCCTATGGGTCGCGGGATGGGGTTCAGTGGTGCAGTTCGCGTGGGGGGGATTCTCGCCGCACTGTCGCACGGGTCTCGTGACATCGACGACGCAGTCCTCAAGCAGGCAGTCGCCATCGGAGCCGAACTCGAGGGGCACGCAGACAATGTTGCTGCCTCTGCCTTGGGCGGAATTGTCGCCACCTCTGGTGGCCTCGTTGTGCGAGTTCCCAGTCCACTTCAACCTGCCGTCGTTATGTGGGTTCCCTCGTTCACGACCAGCACGAATGAGTCGCGCTCCACGCTGCCGTCGAGCGTGTCGTTCTCCGATGCCGTGTTCAACGTCGGCCGCACCGCACTGCTGGTCGCAGCATTTGCCGCCGGTGACATTGACGCCCTGCGCACAGCCACCGAAGATCGCCTTCATCAAGATCGTCGACTGGACAGCGCGCCTGCGTCGCGTGCGGCCTTGGCTGCGGGGCTCGATGGCGACGCATGGTGTGGCTGGTTGTCTGGTTCGGGTCCGACGGTCGCGATGTTGTGCGACGTGGCTGACGCAGAGCGACTGGGTCAACGACTTCCCTCAGAGGGTCACGTGAAAGTGCTGCAGATCGACACGCTGGGTGCCCATCGAGTGTGACTCTTTATCTCTGTGACACCCCGTTGTCACAGTGAGGGCATGGACATCTCCCGCGAACCACTCGTCATCAGTTGCGACACCTGCGTCATGGCGGCCACATCGGCATGCGACGACTGCATGATGAACTGTCTCACCGACACGCGGCACGACGGAGCAGTGGTCCTCGATTTTGAAGAGCAGAAAGCTGTGAGGTTGCTCGCAAAGGCTGGTTTGGTGCCTACGCTTCGGCACCGTGCCACCGGCTGACCTGTATTGGGGCGAACTTCGCTCTCTCGCGCTTGCGAGCGGTCTGCACGCTGTCGCCGTCACCACGGCTGAACCCCTCTTGCGCGCACGAGGACACATCGAGGATCGTCTCGCTCGCGACCTCGTCAACGGAATGCAGTTCACTTTCCGGAACCCCGTTCGAAGCACCACTCCCACCGCATCTGTTGAAGGTGCACGTTCCATCATCGTCGCAGCGCGCAGCTACGACCTTCGAGAATCAGCAGACACTGACGCGCCGGTGACCTACCCGGCAAAAGTCGCCCGATATGCGTGGCACGACCACAACGCTGAGCTGAAGAAGTCATTGAATGTCGTCAAGAAGAAGTTGAAGTCTGATGGTCATCGCGCCGTCGTCTTCGCCGATGACAACTCGGTGGTCGACAGGGAAGTTGCATGGCGGTCGGGTCTCGGATGGTTCGGCAAGAACGCGAACATCTTGCTGCCTGGTGCAGGTAGTTATTTCGTGCTCGGATGCATCGTCACCACGGCAGAGCTCCCGGCTGGCACTCCACTCGACGACGGATGTGGACCATGTGTGAGGTGTCTGTCGTCGTGTCCCACCGACGCAATCGTCTCGCCCGGTGTCATCGATGCGAATCGGTGTCTGTCGTGGTTGCTGCAGAAACCCGGCGTGTTTCCACGTGAGCATCGCGCGGCATTGGCGGATCGCATCTACGGATGTGACGAATGCCAGAGCACTTGTCCGCCCACACAACGTTCGACGGTCGCTGGTCACGTGCCAGTAACTCTCTCATCGAAGCACAAGCGTCATCTCGACGTGCTGTGGATGCTCGAAGCGTCAGATGCCGACCTGCTCGACGCCTGCGATCCCTGGTACATACACGACCGCAATCCGTTGTGGTTGCGTCGCAACGCATTGATCATCTTGGGAAACATCGGCCGGCCGTCAGATGACGACATGAAGC
>SXWG01000197.1 GCA_005789925.1 Actinomycetota bacterium
AATCGTGGCGTCGCAAAGAACTCGGTGCCGCTGCCGAACAGCCACATCGCATCAAATACAAGCCTCTCGCAAGGTGAATAGCGGCACCGTGAAGACTCTTCGGCTGCTGTGCGCGTTTGTCTTCGTGGGCGGAATCGCCGGAATGATCGTGTCGTCGATTGCAGGCAACAACGAGGGATGGGTGCTCACGTTTGGCGGCACCACCGCGCTTGCTGCCGTGGTGCTGCTCGCAGCGACTGCGGTCACGCGCACCCAACGTGTCGACGTGTTCAGCGATGCGCTCGCCGAACGCATCGAGGACCGCATCGCAGAGCTCGTCGCACAAGGTGCCGATGAGCAAACAGCGCGCCAACTGGTGAAAGACACCATCTCTTTGGTGCGCGGTGTGCAGTGACCGACTCTGCCATCGACATGTCCGCATGGCGGAATCTGAACGACCATGAATTGGCTGGCGTGCTCGCACGTGAAGCGGGTCGCCAACTCCTCGCTCACCGCACGTCCCTAGTCGCCAAAGGCACCACCATGTGGACACTCAAGGACACTGGCGACATGCTCGGACACCGATTCCTCATGACCGGTTTGCGCGAGGCTCGGCCCGACGACGCGGTGCTGTCAGAGGAGGGTGCCGATGACGCCCGACGTCTGTCTGCAGAGCGCGTGTGGATCATCGACCCGCTCGACGGAACAAATGAATATGGCGAAGGTCGTGCTGACTGGGCGGTGCACGTCGCATTGTGGGAGAAGGGTGAGCTCACGGCCGGCGCCGTGTCGCTTCCCGCCATTGATGAAGTGTTCTGCACAGAACCGGCACCCGTCATGGCGGCGCGCCAATCTGAACGACCACGGTTGGTGACTTCACGCAATCGAGCCCCGTATTGCGCGGTCATCGTCGCCGAAGATCTGAACTGTGAGGCACTTCGCCTCGGAAGTGCCGGTGCGAAAGCGATGTCCATCGTCATGAACGAAGCCGACATCTACGTGCACGACGGTGGCATGCACCAATGGGACTCTGCTGCTCCTGCTGCTGTCGCAGCCGCGGCCGGACTCCACGTGAGCCGCATCGACGGATCACCGCTCGTGTACAACGACCGTGACACCTGGTTGCCAGATTTGCTCGTGTGCCGAAAAGAACTGGCCGGTCCAGTGCTCGAGTCACTCTGGGGCAAACGCAACTGATCTCACAGCGACACCTCGCTGGTCACCAGTGCGGTTCATGCTCGCCAAGGGTCGGAACTGCACCAGGCCGCACTTTGTAACCACCGAAATCGATCGGGCTGTTTGCAGCTTTGAACGGCACGTCACCCTCTCGTGGCGTCATGTCTACGAGGCCGTCGTTCAAGACCACCTGGGGATCGGCAAGTGCGTCGGCGATCGTGTTGATCGGCGCCCACCACACGTCGTGGGTGTCGAGAATCGTCGTCAATTCGTCACGCGTGTACTTTGCGAACACGTCGTCGAGCATCGCCACGATGGCGGCTCCGTGTTCTTTTCGGCTGGTCGCCGTCACAAAGCGCGGATCATCGAAGAGGTCTTCTCGGCCGATTGCTCGGACGACATTTGGCCAGTGACGATCAGCTTCGAGACCCAGTAGCCATAGTCCTTTGCCGTCACCCGTGCGATACGGGTTGATCAGGGGCGTGCGACTGTCTTCACGATGACGTGCGCTCTCGACTCGTCCAAAGCGAAGATGAACGCCGAGCGTCCAGCTGTTTGCATAGAGCCCAGCCCGTAGAAGGCTTGTGTGCACCAAGCGTCCGCGTCCGGTCCGAGTTCGATCGAAAAGTGCTGCAGCAACACCCGACACGAGCGTGATGGCCGTGACATGGTCTCCCACACCACCACCGAGCATGGACGGGTACGCGTCGAGCGGAACTGTGTTCTGGGCAAGTCCCGAGCGTGCCCAGAATGCACCGACGTCATATCCAGCACGGCCAGCATCGGGACCGTCTTGACCGTACCCAGTGAGCAGTGCATAGATAAGGTTCGGAAATCTTTCGGTGAGCGATTCTGGGTCGAGCCCCAGTCGAACCAGAGAAGGCAGACGGACATTCGTGAGAAACACGTCTGCTTCGGCGATGAGTGACATCAACGTCGCACGCTGGTCATCGTCGGCGATATCGAGAACCACCGATCGCTTGCCACGATTGTCCATCTCAAAGGGTGGAGTCGGCATATCGCCAACGGTTCCAAGTGCTCTGAAGATATGACGCAACGGATCACCCGTCGGGGATTCCACTTTGATGATGTCCGCCCCCCAATCGGCCATGACGCCACCAGCAGCCGGACCTGCGACCATCACACCCAGTTCGACGACGCGCACACCAGCGAATGGTCCGGGCGTGCGTGCGTCGTCGGTGCGTTCGTTCATCCGCGTGACAATAACCCCCGTCACATCGGCAATCATCCTCACGACCAGACGCGAACTGGCAGAAACAGGCAGACTTCAAAGGTGAGCGTCACCCCCCACGCTCCGGTGGCCGACTTGGCCTTCGGCGCATTCTCCGATCAACCACCTTGGATACTCGACCCGTCGGGTTCGTCTTGGACTGAGGTGGCAGTCGAGCTTCGCGCGGCCGCACAGCGTGAAGTTCCGTCGTTGACCCGGCGTCGCGTGGTGCCTCCTCTTCGGAGACTCGTCGTCGTCGTGTATCGACTCGGGCGCGCCATCGCACCCTGGTATCTGCGTCGCCGCGGTTTTTTGTGGATAAAGGCGTTCGACACCCCCGAAGAATCACGAGCAGATCTGTCACGCAGACTTCGTATCGCCATCGAGAAACTCGGTGCTACGTACATCAAATTGGCACAGATCATCAGCAGCGGCGAAGGATTGTTCCCTGAAGAACTGGTCGGCGAATTCAAGAAGTGTCGTGACCAAGTACCAGCCGAGTCATTCAGTGATGTTCTGCGAACCGTGGAACGCGGCCTTGGCGCACGACTTGCAGATGTGTTCTCAAACTTCGACACAACTCCGTTGGCTGCAGCCTCCATCGCACAAGTTCATCGCGCCACACTTCGCACCGGCGAGGACGTGGTGGTGAAAGTACAGCGGCCGAACGTGTCGGACCGAGTGCGTGAAGACCTGAAGGTCATGTCGTGGATCGCGCCGCTCATGATCGGTCGAATTCCGGTTGCGGCGCTCGCCAATCCACCTGCATTGGTGGAATTGTTCGCCGAGACGATTGTCGAAGAGCTCGACTTTCGAATGGAAGCCGCCAACATGGTCGACGTCGCGACGATGTTGCGTGAGCTGAATCAGGACGGCTACGTGGTGCCCCGGCCTCACCCCGAACTGGTGACCAAGCGAGTCTTGGTCATGGAGCGCCTCGAAGGGTTCAACTTCGACGATGTCACAGGCATGCAAAATGCAGGCATCGACACCGAAGCTGTCATTCGTACCGGGATGATCGCGTTCATGGAGGGTGCGCTCATTCGCGGTGTGTTCCACGGAGATCTACACGGTGGAAACCTGTTCGTGATGGCCGATGGGCGCACTGCCCTGCTCGACTACGGCATTGTTGGTCGCCTGAGCGACGCGCGGCGTCTTGCATTCCTCAAGCTCATGCTCGCCGCGACGACCAATGACCTACGCGGTCAAGTTGCCGCACTGCGGGATCTCGGCGCCTTGCCCCTCGACACGGTCATCGACGACGTGATCGTCGACCTGCGACTAGCTGAGCCGATCGACCCGACCACACTCTCGGGAGAAGAACTAGTGAAGGAAGTTCAGCGCGTCGTGAAATCGCTGCTTGCATACGGAGCAAAACTGCCGAAAGAGCTCATGCTGTACGTGAAGAACATGGTGTTCCTTGACGGCGCGATCGCGCGACTCGCTCCTGACCTTGACCTCCTCGCAGAAGTCGCGAACATCACACTCGTCTTCACCCAACGACACGGAGAGCGTCTCGGTAAGGAACTGGGTATTGACCCGACCGCCGTCGAGTTCAACTTCGACAGTGTCAAGGCGAGCCTCGGAGTCGACGTGTCGACGAACTCGCTCACATACCGAGAACTGCAGAAGCGCCGCGAACTCATCCAGAAGCGCATGCGCGATTACGTCGTCTCCTGACGACATCTCTACATTTATCGTGGGCGCGGTGTGTCCACGATGAAAGAGGGAGGGAAA
>SXWG01000198.1 GCA_005789925.1 Actinomycetota bacterium
AAAATGGTCTTGATACGAGATGAGCTCACGCAAAGTTGGATCATGAACCCCCACCCAGGAAAAACCTTCGATGCCGGACGGATCGTGCCCATCACGACGTACACCATTGACATAGATAGCTTCATCTACCAGCATTTCCCCACCCTAGTTGTCGTTCTAAATTCACGCACACGGTGACACAATGGCAGCCATGAGAATTGGAAAGAAATGACTGCCGACATCACCGAATTCATCGCTGATTGGTTGAACGTCCATGTCGGTGGAACCGTTCTGTCCATTACACGCCAACCGCGATGGCGGCCTGTGTGGTGGGTCAATGTAGATACGGCTTCGGGTCCACGAAGACTATGTGTGCGCGGCGACCGGGTTGACATGTCTCTCATCTTTCCGCTTGCTCACGAGATGATGCTTCAGGATGAGATGCACCGGCAAGGGCTACCCGTCCCTCAAGTTCACGGCTGGATTGAAGACGACTCCCGCGACCTACGCGCATATGTCATGGACTTCGCACCTGGAGAGAACAACTTTACAAACTGTACCGATGACGCGCGCGACAAAATCGTCGACGAATATCTGATGGCACTCGCCTCGCTGCACGCACTTCCTGTGGACACTTTTGCAGCTCGCGGCATCATGCGCGCGTCCACACCAGATGAATCTGGCCTGTTGGGCATGCAGCAATACGAACGCAACTGGCGACGTATGAAGAAGGTACCGAACCCCTTTCTTGAATTCGCACTCGCTTGGCTGAAGCGGAATCCTCCTGCATCCCTTGGTCGCGAATCCGTGATTGTTTGGGATTCTGGACAGTTCCACCATGACGGATCACACCTGACTGCGATTCTCGATGTGGAAATCGGCCATATCGGTGACCCCATGATGGACCTTGCCGCCTGGCGCCAACGTGACACTGTCATCGGATACGGGAACTTTTCACGGCTATATGCACGTTATGAGCAATTGAGTGGCACTGAGGTCGACCTCAACGCACTGATGCGCCATCATTTCTTCTTTTGCTTGTCGAACGAATTGTCCGTCGGACCCGCCACGCGCACGCCTGCCCCAGAGAGCGACCTGATGACCAATCTTCAGTGGTGCTATGAGACAAATCTGTTCGCGACAGAAGCACTAGCTGACATCTTGCAAGTGGAGCTTCCGACTGTTGAGGGTCCAGAGCCACGTGAGAGTCGCAGCGACATCGTGCTTGACCACCTCGTCCGGCAACTTGGTTCAATCTCGGTTGACGATGAATTCACGCGCTATCAACTGCGCACCATGTTCCGCATGGCGCGACATGCAAAGCGTCTTGATGAGATTGGAAATAACCTGTCAGAACAAGACCTCGATGATTTGCAACTGCTCTTGGGGTATCGACCAGTTAGCTGGTTGCAAGGAGAAGCTGATCTTGAGCGGTTCGTGATAGCCAATGCAGCAGTCAGCGACTTTGACGAGCAGCTACTGCACATCTTCCATAAGCGCCACCTCAGGGCGCAGATGACGCTGGGCCCCGCAGGTTCTGCGATGACCCATCACGCCACCATTCAGCGGTTCAACTAGCGAACACCAGATTCGAGCAGTCGCCGAAGATCTGCCACGGTTGCGGCCGGCTCGTCCTCGTGCTTTCCCTCATCGTCCCAGCGACGCAGGCGAACGGAGTCTTCCCACCCCGTTCGGGAACGAAACGCGGTGCACTCATCCTCAGACATCGGCCCACCCTGCAACGCGAGACTCGCGATTGACGCGGTGCTCAGTTTGGTTGCATAACTCGCATCGGTCGCGCAGAGATATCGCTTCGCCTCAACGTGCATGCGCACAGGGGAAGTCACCTTCGGTCCGAACAAGGACGCGAGTGCATCTGCACCCTTGTCTTGATGACGCATGTCGACATCGCGGACAGGAACACCCGACTCGCGCTGCTCTATCTCAAGCAAATGGCCGATGTCGTGCAGAAGCGCAGCCAACACCATGTGGACCGGTGCGCCGTCACGGACAGCACATTTCGCACATTGCACTCCGTGCGTCACTTGTGACACTGCTTCGTCATATGTGTGATGTCCGAATCGCTCATACAGCGAGACGATGTCATCCAAAGATGTCAGGGCAGTCATACTGGGATGCCTTGAAAATCACCGATTAGTGATACCTGAACATTCTCGCCAGACGCTCCGCGTTCGCAAAACTCTGCACTTTTCTGCGCGTAGTACGCCTCGCGAAGATCACCCTCACGAAGGGCGTTGTAGGTCGGGTAAATGGCACGACGATCTGCTGAGGACATGTTCGCACCACTTCGATGCGGTGTACGTGAGTGGAACCACAACACCTGACCTGCCCGAACTGGCACGGACATCCACGTCATCGAGTCGACAATTGTCTGCGCGATGCAACCCTTGTCGTCCATTGGAAGCACTTCAGCATGCATCGCTTCGACAACTTCGAGACAGCCATTGCTGGCGACCGCATCATCGATGGCAATCATGCAAGAGACATGGGTGTCAACGAAGCGATATGCCGGAGCATCTTGATGCGGTGCATAACCGGCACCGCCAGCGAGCTTGTAGTTGATCTTTTCCTTGTAGAGAACAGCTTGCTCTCCCAATAACTGCGAGGCGATGTCGTTCAGGATGCCCTCACGAAGCACCCGTCGAAGTCCGTCGTGAAATGGTGTGAAATTCTCGGTGCGACAGAGCTTCGGTCCGTGTGAGGTGCGCTCTTGATAATGGAGCCAACGACCAGATTCATTTTCAATGGCCCACGACTGAACGTCGACGACCCACCCACGCAATTGCTCTACTTCGGTCTCTGTGAACGGCGAAGTGAGCAACCAACCGGTGCGTCGAAAATGTTCGACATCCACGTCGCTGACCGGTTGAGACATCACTCACAAGTGTACGCACGCACCCTGTGTCGTTCTACTGCCCACTCTCACGCCAGCTCACACCGTCTGGCCAACGCCCGACGCCGCCTTTGTCGACGAGAAATCCAGTGAAATGGTGTCGATTTTTCTGCATGCGCCATGCATGTAGTTGACGCGAGAGGTCAAGAATCACTGGCGCGTCGGAGGTCTCTGTTCGCCACGTCGGGTCGGCCGCAAGATCGAAGCAGACACTCGTTCCATCTGCGAGTTGAACCAGCGCATGAGTGTCAGTGCGAAGCGTGACGAGCGAACATTCCGTGAGCGACCGTGACCAGACTTGTGTTTTCCTGTCCAACAGATATGCACTCCAGTCAAATTCCCATGTGGCAGCTGTTCGCCACTGCGCAGGCTCTTCACCCTGAAGGAGAGCAGACAGTGAGTACCCGTCACATTGAGTCGGCACAGGAATGTCGAGTAGTTCACACAGAGTTGGGAAGATGTCGACGTTTTCTGTAAAAGAGGTGACCGTCGTTCCGTGCGATGACGAGTGACGCGGATCTCGAATCACACACGGTATGTGGTACGACTGCTCCCAGTACCCCACCTTTTCTTTGAGGCCGTGGTCTCCCATCATCTCGCCATGATCAGACGAGACGATGACGACCGTGTTCTCCCACTCACCACGCTCGCGCAGCTTGTCCCACATGCGCACGAGTTGGCTGTCGACCTCGCTGATCATCCCGAAGTACTGAGCCTTCATTCTTCGCAATGCGTC
>SXWG01000199.1 GCA_005789925.1 Actinomycetota bacterium
GTCGGGTTCCACCGGGTACACGATGCCGGTGAAATAGGCACCGTCGATGCAACGGTGAGGCATCGTCCAGAGCAACAGTTCGCGCGCGGTTTCACGGTCGCCGACAGCACAGTGCGCGATGGCGCACTCGCTGGTCTCGGCTGCGGTGACCCACTGCTCATCGCTGACACAGCGCACTCCGCGGTCATCCATGACAAAACGATCCCAACCTTCAGCAAGGCGTGCTTTGGCGCGTGCACCGGTCATCGCACCGGTGAGAACCGGGTAATACCAGTCCATGGCCCATCGGTCTTTCGGTTCGAACGCAGTGAGGTCGGTGTTGATGATGTTGTCGATGATGTCGGCGGCGCGGTTCCATTCAGGACGTGGGTCGCCGACGAGGGCACCAAGAGCCGCACCGCAATGCAGCGCGTGACGGATGCTTGATGAGCCGGTGAGAAGTGCGTAGTCCCACGGACAACCATCGACTTCGCGGGCCCATAACACCGTTCCGTCAGCACGGCGGTGGTCGAGCACCCATTCGAGTGCGGCCTTGACGGTGGGCCAGAGTTCGGCGACACCTTTGGTGTCACGCGTGCACAGCCAGTGATGCCAAAGGCCCGTTCCGATGTACGCGATGACGTTCGAGTCGAGTTTTGCGTCTTCGAGTGATCCGTCGGGCATGTAGTAGTTGTGCCAGCTGCCGTCGGCTCGTTGGATGTTGGCGAGCCATTGGTAGGCGCGAAGCGCAGCATCGGGGCGGCCCATGATGTCAAGTGCCATCGCAGTCTCGACGTGGTTCCAGGGGTCACAGTGTCCACCGGGGTACCACGGGATCATGCCGTTCGGAAGTTGCAACGCCTGAATTGAGTCGGCCGTGCGTGCGAGGTCAGCCGTGGTGAGGATGCCTGGCAAGTGGGGGAGCGGAAGAGTTCTCATCGGGCACTTCTTGTGTCTACCGGCTGCTTGGTGGCGTACACCACGTAGCTCTTTCCAAGCACTGGGTTCAACACACGGTCGGCCACTTTTGTCCATGTTGGGCCCGTCACGATGTCCCACTCAAGGAACCTTCGATATGCGGTGACTGCGCGGTGGTCGTCTTTGGTGGGGCCTACTGCGCACTTCAACCACCAGTACGGCGAATGAAGTGCGTGAGCATGGTGTGACCCCATGACATCGACGCCGGCCGCGCGAAGTTTCGCCTTCAGCTCAGTCGCGCTGTAGATCCGCACATGCCCGCCGCGACTCTTGGGTGCGTGGTATTCATCGGACAACATCCAGTTTACCTTTTCTGGCCACCACGACGGAACTGTCACTCCCAACGTTCCACCAGGCTTCAGTACGCGGACCAATTCTTTGATTGCTGCAACATCGTCTTGGATGTGTTCAAGCACTTCAGACGTCACCACGGTGTCGAAGGTGCCGTTGGGGAACGGAAGTCGAGTGGCGTCACCACGTAACACACCGCCGTAGTTGTCCGGCGATATCTCGCCGGCGTCGAGCATCGCCCCGAACGTCGCACGAGTCCCGACCACTTCTTCGGCCGCATAGTCAAGGGCCACGACACGAGCGCCCGCCCGCGCAGCAGCGAAGGCATGTCGACCGAATCCGGCACCGGCGTCGAGAAACATCTGGCCTTGTCGAACGCCGAGTCTGTCGAAGCGCAGAGTCAGCACGGGTTTTCCAGTTTCTTACGGTTGTGTGGCATGTCGAGGACTTCGCGGTACTGGGCGACGGTGAGTTCGGCACAGTGACGCCAGCTCCAACGCTCGACCACGCGTTGACGACCTGCAGCACCGATGCGTTCTCTGAGCACAGCATCATCAAGTCCGCGGCGAATGGCGGCCGCGAGCGCATCTGCGTCGCCTGCCGGACATGAAAGAACAGTGTCATTGTCGCGACCGGTCACTTCGGGAAGCGCACCGCCATCTGTGGCGACGAGCGTCGTTCCGGTGCACATCGCTTCGATTGCGGGAAGGCTGAAACCCTCGTAGAGGCTCGGCACGACGGCTAGTTCAGATTCGGCGTACAGCTCGACGATGCGTTCGTCGGACACCCCGGACACGAAATCGATGCAGTCACGCAGTCCGAGCGACTCGATGAGGTCAGCGCTCTTTCCGGATTTCGGTTTGCCGATGATCGTCAGACGCACGTTTCGTTCACTGCGCAACTTTGCGAGTGCTTCGAGCAGATATGACAGACCTTTGAGTGCGACGTCGGCGCTTGCGGTGGTGATGAGCTGACCGGGTTTGCGTTGCACATGAGGCAGAGGCTTGAACAAGTCGGGGTCGACGCCGACGGGAACGAGGCGCATACGGTCAAGCGACACGCCCATGTCCTTGTTGATGTCGGCGATGCTGTTCTCGCTCACGACAACGATGCGGGGCATGCGACTGGCGACTTTGCCTTGCATGGTGACGAATGAATACCAGCGGCCGACACTTCGCCGCTTCCACCAATTCGGCGCATGGCTCATCTCGAGCTCACGGTCCTTCGTGATGGGGTGATGCAACGTGACGATCGTCGGAATCATGCGCTCAATCTTCAAGATGTCGCGCCCGAGACACTGGTTGTCATGCACGAGGTGGAAGTCGAGTTGACGCTCCTTCAGCACGCGGCGCACGCGCATACTGAATGCCAACGGTTCACTGAATTTTCCGGTGAGGTACTGGGCGGTCTCGACGACGTCGGGCCAGGTCTTCAGCTCCCAGTAGGCCGGTAGTCGGCCAGGGTAGTGGTCGTTGAAGATGTCGAGGCTTGGCAGTTTGTGCAACTCGATGCGGTCGTCGAGAATCGGGTACGGCTGTCCGGCGAACACTTCGACGTGGTGACCAAGATTGGCGAGTGCCTTCGTGAGGTGACGCGTATAGACGCCTTGACCACCGACGTGCGGCTTGCCTCGATATGTGAGGTAAGCGATGCGGAGGGGACCGTTCGGGTCGTACGGCTCACGCATAGGTCGGTCAGGCTAACTGTGGGTCACCTCATTGACTCCGGCCTCGTTCGGCTCGTGCCACGGCGTGACCACATCGCTGCAGCCAGAACCAACAGCAACAGGCTGATGAGCGGTGCGTTACCCATGTGGGAGTAGAGGGTTCGTCCCTCGCGCAGTGGAACGCTGGCCACAATGACTCTTGCCTCGGTGATGCCAGATCGCTCGCGCACGTCGCCTCTGTCCGTGACGTGGGCGGAAAAACCGGTGGGTGACACCTGCACGAGGTGACGCCCTTGTTCGCGTGCACGTAATCGGGACGATGCGACTTGCTGTGTCTGGAGAATCGTGCCGGTGTAGCTCGAACCATTCGTGGGGTTGATGATGAACGTCGCACCTTGCTCGACGCCTTCTTCGACACGACCACCGAAGAACACTTCCCACGAAATCGCGACACTCGCCCGTATGCCGTCGATCGAGAGGACACCGGGGCCACGTCCGGCGACAGCATCGCGTGGAACAAGATTCGTCGAGTCGGACAACGCACTCAGCACGTTACGAAACGGCATGTACTCACCGAAAGGCACTCGTCGTACCTTGTCGTAACGATCGTCGATTGTTCCGTCGGGACTGACGACAACTTGGGCGTTGGTAAATCCGTCTGTGTCGACATCTTCAGTGACGCCGACAACAAAGGGGACATCAAGACGTCTCGCCTCAGAGACGATGTCGGAGAGTTCGGGAGATGTCTCGAAGTCATCGACATTGATGACGTTTTCCGGCCAGATCACCGCATCGATATTCTGCGCGGACTGCAACGTGCGTGTGAGGGTGATGTGCCGGTCGAACACCTCTCGTGGGTCTGTGTCGATGGCGTGTGTGCCTTGCTCGCCACCACCTTGGACGAGAGCAACTGTGTAGATGTCGCCAGTTGCTCGCGTGAAGTCGATCGCGGTCGCAGGAATGAGAATCACTGCGAGCAGCAATGTGCGTACGATGCGACGTGGCCCGAGGGCCAACCACAACGTGCACAACGTCAACAACACGACGCCGCCCCACGGGGCGAGCGACGCGAGTGGCGATGATGACTGGGCGATGCCGAGGGTCGCTAGCGGCACACCACCAAAGGGGAACGACAGACGCAATGTTTCGGCGAGTGTGTGGGTGACTGCGAACAGAAGTGGTGCACGCTTCGTGTCGGGGTGTGCGAGACCTCCGGCGAGCGCCGCCGCTGCTCCGTGGAATGCGGCGAACAGTGCGACGGCCACGAGATAACCCGGTGCAGTGAGAAACCACATCCACGCCATTGCCGGCAGGAACCAGCCGACGCCAAAGAGCCAGCCAGCGGTGAAGCGTTGGCGATTGGTTGCATCAGGTCGAAGCACCGACGTGCCGTACAAGGCGACGCTAGCAAAAGCGAGTGGCCACCATCCCCAAGGAGGCATCGCCCCTGCCACAAGGAGGCCGGCCACGAGAGAGCGGCGGATGCGAAGTCTCACGAACTGAGTGTGGCGTGCACGATGATGCGTTCCTTCACCGAGCCGACCGGATGACAGGCGAACAAGGTGAGGGTTGGAGTCTTCGTGGGCTTGGCGACCCACACGTCGGTCGGTTTCACGATGCGTTGGCGCGTGACCTTGTAGACGAATTCATCACCACCTTGGTGAACGACAATCGGGTCGCCAACTCGGAGTTTGTCGATGTATCGAAATGGGTTCCGACCACTTGTGCGGTGACCACCGACGACAAAATTCCCACGTTGCCCGGCCAATGGACTGGTCGGCCACAGTCCGACCCCACGGTTGTACACGTCCATGGTCGTACCCGGAATCACTTTCTCGTTGATTCCTAGCGACGGTATGACAAGACGCGCGACCTCAGCGTATTTCGAAGGCTTGACACCCTTGTCATTGTTCGAGATGTCGTTGCCGACGCGTGTCGACGCATGGGCAGTGGTGGGCATGACGTACAGGAGAGCGCAGAGAGCGATCAGGATGCGGGTGGAGAGTTGTCGCATGTGACTCTCAGTCTGGCATTGTCAGGTGCGTGTCGACCTGACATGATCAAGTGCAGCAATCGCTGCCGCGCGGCCTTGTTGCACACACGCGGGAATACCGATTCCTCGATAACTGGCGCCGGCAAGAAACACACCGGGGGCAGACGATGAAAGATCAGTCTCAGCTCGTTTCAGTGCTGCAAAGTGATGGGGACGATATTGAGGAAACGATTCGGGCCAACGTGAGACACGGCAGGACGTCGGTTCGATGTCGACTTCGAGATGATGCTTCAGGTCAGCAAGCATCAGATTGACGAGTGTCTCATCGTCATGGTGCATGACATCGAGGCCGTCGCGTCCGAGCGACACACGGAGAATCACTGAGCCATCGTCGGGAACCCAGTGCGCCCATTTGTTGCTCCCGAAGGAAGCAGCAGTCACCCAACGTTGATCGGGTTTAGGCACGAGGTAGCCACTGCCGTTCAGAGACGACTTCCATTGCGACCTCGGGACTTGCACCGTGATGAGAGCAACCGACGCGTGTTCGCGGGCGGAGAGATAGTCGGCAACGTCCTTGTTGAGTGTGCGGACCATGTCAGCCGTGTGACGAGCAGGCGTTGCAAGGACGACTGCATGTGCGTCGAGTTGCGAATGACCATTCGTGTCGACATAGGCCACGCTGTACCTGCCGGCATCTCCGCGTGCGACCGACGCGACACGTGCGCCGGTGCGGATGTGTCCGCCAAGTGATTCGATGCGCTCGCGAACCGCGGAGGTGAGGGCTCCGACGCCACGCAGCGGAGCTGCGAACACAGGGCCTGTCGCGGTCGATGCCGCGCGAGTCTTCCGGGCGGCGAGCAACATGCTGCGTTCACTTGAGAGTGCGGCCACTTGTGGGACGGCTTCAAGACTGAACTTGTCCGTGTCGCCGCCGTAAATGCTTCCGATCAACGGATCGACAAGACGCTCGTTGACCTGGCGACCGAACCGGGCACGCACCGCAGCTCCGAGACAGTCGTGGTCGGTCTTGCGCTTGGGCAAAACGATGTCGAGCGATGCGCGAAGTTTGGCGACCGGAGAAAGAAGCGATCCGACAGTGACTGACGAAAGCCCGGCGGGAACTCCGAGCACCAATGCGGGGGGAATCGGGTGCAACGTGTTGTGCCACACTGCGGCATGAGCTGATGTTGGTGATGTGAGTGCTGCAGCCAGGCCCACGTCACGTGTGAGCTCGAGTGCATACGGCACTCGCAGCAGAAAACTGTCGGCACCTTCGTCGATGGCGTCGAGACCCGCGAATGGTGACGTGCGAATGAGGCCGCCGGTGGTGGGTGACGATTCGAGCAACGTCACTGACACGTTCTCATCGGCGTTGGCGAGGATCGAGAATGCGGCGGTGAGACCAGTGATGCCTCCGCCGACGACCACGACGTGGTGGTTCACGACACGGACACCACTCGCGCCGCAAGTGCGGCCATCACGGCTCGGTCGTCGTTCACGCACGCGGTTCGTGCGAAAGCGAGACCACGGTCTGTCGCATGTCGTGCGGCTTCTATGTCGAGGTCGTACAGAACTTCAAGATGGTCAGCGACGAATCCGCATGCGCAGACAAGCACGCCGTCGAATGCCTCGTTACCTTCTGCTGCTGAAAGCTCGTCGATGACAGCAAGGATGTCGGGCCCGATCCATGGCTCTGGTGTACGGCCAGCTGACTGCCATGCGATTGACCAGTGTGACAGCCCGATTTCCGATGCGACAGCTTCGGCGGTGGCGCGTAATTCGTTCGGGTAGGGGTCACCGGCATCGATGATGCGCTGAGGAAGTGAATGTGCGGTGAACAACACCTTGGTACGTGGTGGAAGACCGGACAACTTCGCGCGCATGTCATGAGCAAGGAAGTCGACGAATGCTGGTTCGATTGCCCATGATTCGACTCCGGTCACTTCTATGCCGTGTGGTGTCGCAGCCTCGCGCGTGCGTCCGAGGTATTGGCCGATCGAATACGAGGAAAAATGTGGTGCAAGCACGACTCCGACGATGCGGGTGAGGCCTTGTGCGGCAATGTCATTGACGGATTCTTCGATGAAGGGCGTGGCGTGTTTCAGGCCGAGAAACACGGTGTATCGACCAGGCTCGAGCGCGTCGAGCGCATGCTGTAGCCCTGATTGTTGGGCCTCGGTGAGTTGCTTCAAGGGAGACAATCCACCGATCGCGTCGTATCGAGCCGTCAACTCTGCGAGTAACTCCGGAGTCGGTGCGCGTCCGCGACGGATATCGGTGTAATACGGCAAGATTTCGTCTTTCGTGCTTGGCGTGCCATACGCCATGAGAAGCACCGCGATGCGCTCTGTCGTCATGTTGCGGTCCTTTCGTGCACGAGGTTCACGACATCGGCGAGTATTCCAGGGTCGGTGTCGGGTTGCACACCGTGCCCCAGATTGAAGATGTGACCTTCATGACCACCGTTGTCGGCGAGAACGCGCTCAGCGCCCTCTCGTGCGACCTCTGACCCCGCGAGGACAAGTGCCGGGTCAAGATTTCCCTGTACGACGGTGTCTGGACCAAGTCGTCGACGTGCACCGGAGATGCTCGTTCGCCAGTCGAGGCCGATGACCTTGTTGCCGACTGAGTTCATCGACTCGAGCAGGTGGTCGCATCCGATTCCGAAATGAATTCCGGGTGCCGCTGGGTGCGACTCTGCGATCGCGCTGAAAAGGCGCGTGCTGTGTGGGCGGACATAACGGTCGTAGTCGTTCCGCGACAGGGCGCCGGCCCACGAGTCGAACACTTGGAACGCGCGTGCACCTGCAACGAGTTGTGCCGAGATGAACACGACTGCGTGTTGTGTGAGGCGCTCCATGACTTCGTGCCACAAGACCTCGTCGGTGTGCATGAGTGCTTTGGTGTGTTGGTAGGTGCGGCTTGGCCGACCTTCGATGAGATATGACGCCACCGTGAACGGGGCACCTGCGAAAGCAAGCAAAGGAACAGGGAGCTCTTTCACCAACAACTCGACCGTGCTCACCACATAGTCGACGTCAGTCACTTCGAGCTCGCGAAGACGTGTGAGGTCTGAACGTGAACGGAAGGGTCGCTCGGCGACGGGGCCGGTTCCGGGTGCGACATCGATTCCGAACCCCACTGCATGTGGTGGCACGACGATGTCGCTGTAGAGCACCGCGGCATCGACGCCGTATCGGCGGACAGGCTGCAACGTGATTTCAGCTGCGAGGTCAGGCTTTTTGATTGCATCGAGGATGCTGCCCTCGCCGCGCACAGCGCGATATTCAGGAAGACTTCGTCCGGCTTGTCGCATGAACCACACCGGAGTGTGCGCAGCTCGCTGCCCGTTGGCCGCGGCAAGGAAACAATCGTTCATGGCGAGCTCTGGCACTGTCACTTGCGTCGGACGCGTCCGCGAAGAGCACTGAAGGCGAGCGTGAATGACACCGCAGCCACGATGCCAGAAGCGAGAAATGCCTGAAAGATCGCAGTGCTGTTCCAACCTTGCAGGATGAGTGTGCGCATGCCTTCGAGCAGGTAAGTGGTCGGATTGAAATTCGCGGCGACAGACAACCACCCGGTGAGTTGCTCTTTCGGGACGTATGCCGTGGTGAGGAAGGCGAACGGAAAGAACAAGAGGAACGCATTGTTCACCGCCGCCGGGTTTCCGGTGCGTAGAGCGATCGCGTAGGGGAAACCGGTGAAGGCGATGCCCCATGAAGCACCGATGAGTATGAACACCAGCATGCCGAGGATGCCGGTTTCGAATCCGACACCGATAATGAAGCCCAGAATGAGGACAGGGACGATCATGACCATGACGACCGCGAGGTCCGCGATCATCAACCCGATGAGCAATGTCGTTCTGCTCACTGGGGTGAGCAACAGTCTGTCAAAGTAGCCGTCTTGTATGTCGACCACGAGTGACCCAGCGCGTGAGATACCGGTGACGGCGAAGATGACCGACACAGGAAGTTGGAAACCTTTGAAGTCGAAACCTGGTGGCAAGTTGCCTTCGACGAAGCTCTGCAAGCTTCCGATGTTGACGATGAGGAAGAAAAGTGGCACCGCCATTCCGGGGATGATCGCTTCGAGATCGCGTGATGCGAGTCGAAGTGCCCGCAACGCGACGGAAGACAAATCGCTCCAGAACCCGGCATGACGAGGGACGATTCGATCGGTGCGCGTGTTCATACGGTGACCGCCTCTGACTCGTCTGCATCCATGCGCGTGCCGGTGGTGTGCAAGAACACGTCGTCGAGCGTGGGGGTGCGCAGTGTCAATTCGCTGACCTTGATCGAGTTGTTCGCGAGCGTCACCGCGACAGGGCTGATGGCCGATGCTCCGTGCGCTGTCGCAATGATGAGTTGGTCTCCTGAGACTTCGACTGAATCAAGGTCGGGCAACGCAGAGAGTGCGTGAGCGGCACGAGCACCATCGCCGCTACCGACTTTGGCGATGATCACGTCGGCACCGATGGAGCGCTTCAGTTCGTCGGGAGTTCCTTCGGCAACGATGCGACCACGGGCGATGATGCCCACGCGGTCGGCAAGCTCGTCGGCTTCTTCGAGGTATTGAGTGGTGAGAAAGATGGTGATGCCCAACTGCTTGTTGAGGTAGCGCACTTCCTCCCACACGGCGGCTCGGCTGGTGGGGTCGAGACCTGTCGTCGGTTCATCGAGGAACAACACTTCGGGTTGGTGCACCAATGCTGCCGCCAAGTCGAGACGGCGCTTCATGCCTCCCGAATACGTGGCGATGCGATCGTCGATGGAACCTCCGATGTTGACCAGCTGCAGTAGCTCGTCGACGCGGCGGAGGCGAACTTCTTTCGGCAGTCCGTACAAACGACCTTGCATGTCGAGCAGTTCGCGACCCGTCTGTTTCGGGTCGAGTGCGGCGTCTTGAAGTGCGACACCGATGCGTAGTCGCACCTCTGCTGCTTCAGAATCGATGTCGAAGCCGGCAACCGTTGCTGTGCCGTCACTTGGCGCAAGGAGAGTGGTGAGCATGCGGACTGTCGTCGACTTACCGGCACCGTTGGGACCGAGAAACCCGAAGATCTCTCCGGTGTCGACAGTTATGTCGATTCCAGCCACCGCTTCTTTGTCGCCGAAACGACGGACGAGCCCACGCGCCTCGATTGCTGAAGCACTAGTTGTCATGGCTCATGACGCTATCGGCGGGACTGCAGTTGCCTTTGGTACGCGTCGATTCGTGCCACCCGCGTGCGGGCAGGTGGGTGGGAGGTGACGATGCGGTCGCGCCAGTTCGTCGGCCGTTCATCTCGACTCTCGTCGATGACACGTCGGAGCGCACGTGACAATTGCTTTCCGAATCCGAGTTCGATGGCGTTTCTGTCGGCACGGAACTCGGCACCTTTACCTGCCGCGTTGCTGAGGTAGCGGGCAAGTGACAAATCGGCAATGAAGACCCAACTCACGATCGTCATCGTTCCGGCGACCATCCGCCCGAGCACGTCGAGAGACTTCACGCGAAGCGTGTTCGAAGCAACGTCAGCCACGTTCTGCAACATGAAGCCGAGTTGCGCGAACATCACCACAGGCAGACTCAACCACTGACTGATCGTCAGTGCGACGGTGTGCAGACCGAGATGATGACTCAGTTCATGCGCCAGCACACCACACAACTCGTCGTGATCCAATTCGTTCACCGCATAGGACGACACGACCATGAGGTGACCACCACAAGCGAATGCGTTCACCTCGTCTCCGTCTGCGATCGCGAGTATGAAACGACTTGCAGGGACATGGCTGGCTTGGGCGACGATGAGCCAGGCCCGTTGCAGCCGGTCTCGTTCCTCGCGCAACGGTGTCCGTGCGCCGAGCAGTCGCACGAGGACGAATTGCTGAACCGGACGGATGAACAGTGCGGCACCGAGAAGCAGTGCCACCAGCGCGAACACGAGGTAGGAGATGTCGTGCAAAGGACTGGTGATCCACCAGATGATTGCGATGGTGACGGCCCATGCAGGAAGCAAGGCGATCACCGGTGCGAGTGCGGTGATCGCAGAACCATCACCATGTCGCGACCTTTGAGAAGATCGCGAACGTGCCATGGGGGACTAGTCCACCAGCGCCGCACGGGGATGTCAACGATGGTTGCTGCGAGCGATTCGACCGGAACGGCAGATATGACAGGTCAACTGACATGCGACCTAGTGTTGGCCCATGACCGCTCCCATCATTCCTGGCGCCGAACCCATGTCACATGTCGGGTCGGGTGATGCAGGCGTGCTCGTCATCCATGGCTTCACCGGCAACCCCGGAAGTATGCGCGGTCTCGCCGAGGCGTTCGTGGCTGCGGGATTCCATGTCGAAATGCCGTTGTTGGCGGGACATGGGACGGCCATCGAGGACATGATTCCGACCACATGGGCCGACTGGACTGCAGATGTCGAGAAGGCCTACCAACGACTTTCAGCTCGTGTATCGCGCATCGTCGTGGCTGGTTTGTCGATGGGCGGGTCGCTCACGTTGTGGGCAGCAAGTCGACATTCAGATCTGCGCGGAATCGTGTGTGTCAATCCTGCGGCGTTCCCGTTCGACGACACGATGGTCGGCGCAATCCAAGGAATGGTCGACGCCGGAACAGAAGTGATGGACGGCATCGGCAGCGACATCGCTGACCCTGAGGTCACCGAATTGGCATATCCCGGAACACCGCTTCGTCCGTTGATGTCGTTCCAGCGTGACGGACTGGCACCTCTTTCAAAGACGTATTCGTCGAACGACGTGCCGCTGTTGTTGTTCACTTCGACACAGGACCACGTCGTTCCGCCACAGCAAAGCACCGACTTGTTCGCGAAGTACAAGGGCCCGAAAGAGCATGTCGTTTTGGAACGCAGTTATCACGTGGCGACACAAGACTTCGACAAGCAAGAGATCTTCGAGAAGTCCGTCGCGTTCGCCCGCCGCGTCACCGCCTGACGCGTCGTCGACATGAACGCGTCAGATGCCGTGACAATCGTGGTCAATGCCATTCCGAGCCCATCATCTGGCACGCTGCAGGTCGGACCACTCGCATTGAATGCGTACGGCCTGATGATCGCGCTCGGCGTCCTCGCGGGAATCTCACTCGTGGGACGGCGATTTGCTGCGCGCGGAATCGGTGACCGCGACACGATCACGTCCATCGCGATGTGGGCAGTTCCAGCCGGTGTGATCGGTGGACGGCTCTATCACGTGATCACCGATTGGGAACGATTCCGGGACGACCTCGGATCCGTCGTGAAGCTGTGGGAAGGCGGATTGGGTGTCTGGGGTGGCATCGCACTCGGTGTCATCGTCGGGCTGTGGCGCGCAAAAGTGATGGGCCTTCATGTGCCGACTGCTCTTGCGTGCGTGACGCCAGGGTTGCCTCTTGCTCAGGCCATAGGGCGATGGGGAAATTGGTTCAATCAAGAGTTGTTCGGCCGACCGACAGATCTTCCGTGGGCTCTCGAAGTGTCGGCGCGAACGGCAGAGAAAGCTGGCTACCCCGCAGGAACGACGTTCCATCCGACGTTTCTGTATGAGTCGATTGCGTGTGTCGTTCTGTGTCTGGTGTTGCTGCAAATCGACAAACGACGCTCACCACGGCCGCCACGCTTGTTCTTCATGTATGTCATCGGATACTGCGTCGTTCGGTTCTTCGTCGAAGGACTTCGTATCGACCCTGCGCACGCAGCCGGAGGACTTCGGTTGAATCAGTGGGTGTCAATTGCGTGCGCGGCTGCTGCTGCGATAGCACTCATTCCGCGCGGTCAGCAAGAGTCGCAGCCAGAGACTCAGGCGTCACCGGATTGAAATACTCGCCGGTGCCCACCTCGGCAGCGGCGATGTAGCGCATGAGGTTGGGTCCACGCCACGGTGACACGATCTCGATGTGTAACCAGTGATCGTGTGTCGTCGTTGCACTGAAATCACGTTGGTTGATCCACAACATGTACGGCAGTGGAGTCGCGTAGAGGCGATCCAGCCGTGACATGACGTCGTGCAAGATGTCGGCGAGGCCACGCCGTTGTTGCGACGTCAACGACATGAGATCTTGTCGTTGTTCAGTGGGCCACAGCTCGAGCGCGACCGGGTAGGCGCTCGCGGCTGGCACGGCGCAGCGCCATGAGGCGTTGTTCGTGACCGTCAAATGTGAGTCGAAGCGAGGTGTCCACGTCAGACGCTCTCGGCTGCGCGTGGGCATGTGGTCGAACGCATAGATCTGACCATGTGGGTGTTCGATGGTGGCACCGAGTTCGGCACCTCGATTCTCGAAGACGAACACACAGTCGACGTTGTCACGTACTGCAAGCGCATCAGTTCGTTCGACCCACAGTTCGATGACCTTCTCGATGTGAGCGACAGTCATCGACGACCATGTTGCATGGTGATCGGGGGAGTACAACACGACTTCACAACGTTCATCGGGCATCGCCGGCCAACGGTTCGGAAACCAGCGCACGACGTACTCCTCGGGGGCCTCGAGGCCTTCCACACAGACTGGACATGAGCCAGATGCGACATTCGTTGCGAGCACCGGTCGGCTCTGGCGTGAACCGACGACATGGACTTTCGTGCCGTGCGTCGGGTCTATGCGCATGTCCGGTTGCACGTCGTTCAGTCTCTCACTGTCGGGCTACGGTCACCTCGATGGACCCGATGCTGCATCTCGCCACATCGTCGACGTCGGTGGTGATCGATGTGCGTTGGGGTGTTCCGTTCATCGTGCACTGGGGTTCGCGTGTCGACGAGGCCGATGCACGGCGCATGGTCGACGAGGTCGCACCCCGCCCTCGAGCCGGTGTGGTCGACCGACCCGCTGTCGCCACCATCGTGCCGATGCACGGTGACGGCTGGCTCGGACACCCTGGGTTGCTCGGGCGCCATCGTGGAGGAAGTGACTGGGCACCACGTTTTCAACTGGTCGATGTGGTGACTAATTCTCGTGCCGATGGGTCATCGATGTCGACAACGACATCGGTCGACACGCAGGCAGAACTTCGGCTGATGACCGACATCGAACTGTCCGCACAAGGTGTGTTGAGTGTGTCGGTGCGCTTACACAACGAATCGAACATGAAGTACTTGTTGGACGGGTTGACGGTGACTCTTCCGCTGCCGTGGACAGCGACACATCTCACGACATTCCACGGAAAGTGGTGTGGTGAATTCCAGTCCCAGACCCTCGAATGGCCGTTGGGTGCGTGGAGCGCAGAGAACCGGACAGGCCGCACGAGTCATGAACAACCTCCGTTCATCGTCGCTCGCGAGTCGACGACTGGTGCCCATGCGGGACAGTGCTGGGCAGCGCATGTCGCGTGGAGCGGTAACCATGTCATTCGCGCCGAACGTCAGGTGTACAACCGTCGATATCTGCAACTTGGCGAGTTGTTGAACCCCGGCGAAGTGTGTCTTGAAGCAGGCGAGTCGTATTCGACACCCACGATCATCGCGGTGCACTCTGAGAATGGACTGCAACACGTCGCACGCACCTTCCAGCGACACGCACGCGACATCGTCGGCGAGATGTCACCGCGACCAGTCACGTTGAACACATGGGAAGCGATGTATTTCGACCACTCACCGTCGAAAGTGCTCGAGCTGGCTGAGGTGGCTGCTTCTGTTGGCATCGAACGCTTCGTGCTTGATGACGGCTGGTTCAGAGGACGGCGTGATGACACTGCAGGTCTTGGTGATTGGTACGTGGACACCGAGGTGTATCCCGAGGGTCTCGAGCCCATCGCGCGGGCAGTCGTCGACAGAGGCATGCAATTTGGTCTGTGGTTCGAACCAGAGATGGTGAATCCGAACAGCGACATGTACCGCGAGCACCCTGAATGGGTCCTCGAGCGCGGGGGTTATGACCATGTGCTCGGTCGCAATCAATTGGTCCTTGACCTCACTCGAGACGATGCGTATGCCGTCGTGTTCTCGCGCATCGACGCGTTATTGAGCGAACTCCCCATCTCATACGTGAAGTGGGACATGAACAGACCTCACATCGCAGCCGCAGGTGTGTCTGGCACTGCAGCGACACATCGTCAGACACGAGCGTTGTATTCGCTATTGGACGGCGTCAGGCGCGCTCATCCGACCGTCGAGATCGAGTCGTGTTCGTCGGGTGGCGGTCGCATGGACTTTGAGATCCTGCGCCATGTCGAGCGTTTTTGGGCGAGTGACACCAACGACCCCGTGCGACGTCAAGTCATTCAGCATCATGCATCGTGGTTCTTTCCACCGGAAGTGATCGGTTGCCACGTCGGCGCGCCGGTCGCGCACACCACGAAACATGAGTCGACTCTGAGCATGCGATGCGCGACTGCATTTTTCGGTCACATGGGGGTGGAGTGGAACATCGCCGCAGCGGGCAGTACAGAGCGACAAGACCTCGGACGTGCGCTCGCTGCACATAAAGCCTTGCGACACGTGCTTCACGCCGGCGATGTGTTGTTCACCGACACCTTTCGTGACACGGAGGGCAATCGTCTCGTGCACGGAGTCGTGAGTCGGGATGCAGCGACAGCGGTGTTGGCTTTCGTGCAGATGAACGAACATCTGACGGACAACGTCGTTCATGTTCGGGGCCTCGATCCACGACGCATCTATCTAGCGCGTCGGGTGCAGTTGGCGAGTGACGATCCGGTCATCGACGGCGAAGAAGGCTGGTTGCGGTCGCTGTCACAGACCGGTCAGTCGTGGCAGACCGATGGTGTGCCGTTTCCGAACGTGCCGACCGAATCGACAGTGCTGGTGGTGCTCGAAGGCTCGTAGCATTGAGAGCGTGACACCCCCCATTTCGGCTGCAGACGTGGCGAAAGTCGCGCGTCTCGCACGCCTCGACATCGCCGATTCCGACATCACCCATTTCACCGAGCAGCTGGCAAAAGTCATGGACCATTTCCGTGACGTCGACGCTCTTGATCTGTCTGCTGTCGCGCCCATGACACAGCCGTATCCGTTAGTCAATGTGCTTCGCGCCGACGAAGAGCAACCGTGCCTCGACCGCGACGAGGTTCTTGCTGCTGCACCTGCTGCAGAAGACGGACGTTTTCGGGTGCCGCCGATCATCGGGCTGGTGGATTGATGGCGAACATCCCCACGACTGCTGCTGCCATCGCTGATGCGGTGCGCGCAAAAGAAATGTCGGCAACTGAAGTCGTCGAACATCACCTGGGTGTCATCGCGCAACGCGATGGTGACATCAATGCCTTCAACTTGGTGACAGCTGACATTGCTCGTGACGCGGCGAAGCGTGTCGATGCTGCGATTGCATCGGGTGCCGATGTTGGCGTGCTGGCCGGTGTGCCGATCGCCATCAAGGACAACATGTGCACGCGCGGAGTCCCCACGACGTGTTCGTCGAACATGCTCGCTGGTTGGAAGCCCCCGTACGACGCGACCGTCATCACCACACTGAACGCCGCTGGCGCGGTCATGGTCGGCAAGACAAACCTTGACGAGTTCGCCATGGGTTCCAGCACAGAGAACAGCGCGTTCGGTCCGACGCGCAACCCCCTTGACACATCCCGCGTGCCAGGCGGCAGTAGTGGCGGAAGCGCTGCAGCAGTTGCGGCCGGTTTTGCACCTGTCAGCTTGGGCAGCGACACCGGTGGTTCCATTCGTCAACCGGCGGCGCTATGCGGAGTGGTCGGCGTGAAGCCGACCTACGGTCTCGTCAGTCGGTACGGACTTGTCGCCTTCGCCAGCAGCCTCGACCAAATCGGCCCGTTTGCGACCACGGTCGATGACGCGGCGCTCATCACCGAAGTCATTGCGGGTCACGACCCCAAAGATTCGACGTCGATTCCACGACCTGTGCCGTCACTGCGCGCAGCAGCGCGTGAAGGTGTGCAGGGTATGCGCATTGGTCGTGTCACTGATCTTCCCGAAGGTGCAGAGCCAGAAGTGGCAGCGCGACTTGATGAAGCATTCGCTGCACTCGAGAAAGCAGGTGCACGCATCGTCGACGTGACGTTGCCATCGCTCTCGTATGCGTTGACGGCGTATTACCTCATCGCGCCAGCTGAAGCAAGCAGCAATCTCGCACGGTATGACGGTGTTCGCTACGGACTGCGCGCATCGGCAGCAGACACCAACGCCATGTATGGCGCGACACGTGCGGCAGGCTTTGGCGACGAAGTGAAACGCCGCATCATGCTCGGTACATATGCGTTGTCGGCGGGTTATTACGACGCGTACTACGGCAAGGCACTGAAGGTGCGTCGTCTCATCGCCGACGACTTCGAACGTGCCTATGCGCAAGCCGATGTAGTTCTCATGCCGACATCACCCATGGTGGCATTTCCGTTTGGTGACAAAGTCGACGACCCGATGTCCATGTATCTGTGCGACATCTACACCATCCCCACGAATCTTGCGGGCCACCCAGCCATGAGCGTGCCGTTCGGCACTGGTGCGCACGGACTTCCCGTCGGTGTGCAAGTTCTTGCACCGGCGCTCGGCGAAGTCGCCATGTTCCGCGTCGGCGGGGCGCTCGAGGCTGCAGGAGGTGCGCGATGAGCGAGTTGTTGCCCGAAGGTTGGGAACTCATCTGCGGTCTCGAAGTGCACGTTGAATTGGCCACGAAGACCAAGTTGTTCAGCGGCTCGCCAAATCGATTCGGTGACGAACCGAACACCAACATCGACCCTGTCACGCTCGGTCTACCTGGTGCGCTTCCGGTGTTGAACGAACAAGCAGTCGAGCTGGCCATGCGCATCGGTCTCGCATTGAACTGCACCATCCAGCCATGCACGTTCCACCGCAAGAACTACTTCTATCCAGACATGCCGAAGGCGTACCAAATCAGTCAGTACGACCAGCCGTTGAACATTGACGGTCATCTCGACCTTCCGGGTGGTGTGCGCATCGGTGTCGAGCGTGCGCACCTCGAGGAAGACACCGGAAAGAGCACGCACATTGGTGGAGCCACCGGTCGCATCCACGGAAGTGAGTTCTCTCTCATCGACTTCAACCGTGCCGGAGTGCCGTTGGTCGAAATCGTGTCCCGCCCCGACATCCGCACGTCAGAGCAGGCTCGCCAGTATGTGTCGGAATTGCGCGCCATCTTGCTCGCCATCGGTGCGTCAGACGCCAAGATGGAAGAAGGCTCCATGCGTTGTGACGCGAACGTCAGTGTGCACCGTGTCGGTGAGCCGTTCGGCACGCGATGTGAGATCAAGAACGTGAACTCCATTCGTGCACTCGGCCGCGCCATCGAATACGAGGCACGTCGTCAGTACGACATCATCGAATCGGGTGGCACGATTCGTCAAGAGACGCGCCACTGGGACGATGCCGAAGGTCGCACGCACACGCTTCGCACGAAAGAAGACGCCGACGACTATCGGTACTTCCTCGAACCCGACTTGGTGCCACTCGTGCCAGGTGACGAGTGGATTGCTCGCGTGCGCACCAACTTGCCGATGTTGCCAGCTGCGCGTCGCTCACGTCTCGCAACCGCGACCGGCGCCGACGTGCAAGGTGAAGCCGTCAGTGTCATCGTCGAGCGCGGACAAGACGATTATGTGTTGTCAGTCGGCGAGGCAGGTGGTGACGTCGCTCGTGCTCTGGTGTACGTGCAACAGGCATTCGCTGAAGAACCACCCACACCGCGAGTGCCTTCGAAAGACATCGCTGCGCTCACCGTCATGGAGCGCGATTCAAAGGTCACATCGACGCAGGCCAAGACCGTGCTCGCCGAGATCGTCACCAACGGTGGCGGAGACCCCGCGGCCATCGCTGCCGCAAAGGGCTTTGAAGCGATTGACACGAGCGAGGTGGAAGGGTTCGTTGACCAGGCCATTGCTGCTGACCCAGACGCCTGGCAGAAGTTCTGCAATGGTGAGCAAAAAGCCATGGGAGCCCTGGTGGGCATGGTCATGAAGGCTTCGAAGGGCAAGGCGGACGGCAAGGTCGTCACTGCCATCCTCAACGCCCGACGGGGTTAGTCAGGGTCAGCCACGGGTTGACACAAGTGTTCGGTGTCCCTAACATTAG
Source organism: Actinomycetota bacterium (assembly GCA_005789925.1). Lineage (GTDB taxonomy): Bacteria > Actinomycetota > Acidimicrobiia > Acidimicrobiales > Ilumatobacteraceae > UBA2093. Next base: position 18,905 of record SXWG01000199.1, read on the forward strand.
GACTGCCTAACATAGATGGCTACACAAGGCCGATGAGGAGACACCAGTGGGTGCAGCATTTCTGATCACGCTTCGCGAGGGACTTGAGATTGCGATCGTTCTCGCGATTCTCATCTCGTATCTCATCAAGACGGGGCGCTCTGAACGAGTGACTGCGGTGTGGCAGGGAGCTGGTCTTGCGGCTGGTTTGTGTCTGATTGCAGGGGTCATCATCAACGTCACTGTCGACGGTCTGCACGGCTCTGTTGAGAAAGGTGTCGAAGCAGGCATCGCGCTCGCTGCGGCGAGTGTTCTCACATGGATGATCTTCTGGATGCGCGAACATGCACGCACCATGGGCGCCAGTTTGCGCAGCCAAGTCGACAATGCAGCTGGCGTTGGTGCGCTTGCTGTCGTCGCATTTGTCGCGGTACTTCGTGAAGGCTTGGAGACGGTCCTATTCTTGCTGTCAGCTGAGACGTCGTCTTCAAGTGGTTCTGAAGTCGTGTTCGGCGGGTTGCTCGGACTCGTCGTTGCAGTCGCACTCGGAATCCTGTTCTATCGCGCCGGCCATCGTCTCAATTTGCGCAAGTTCTTCAACATCACCGGCAGCCTCTTGATTCTTTTCGCAGCAGGCCTGGTCGGGAAGTTCTTCCACGAAATTCGCGAGATGCTCGAGATTGAAACCGGTTGGATCTGGCAGCCAGTGTGGACGATCGAATCAGGGTTTTGGGCCAAGGGTTCGTTCTACGACTTCATGAAGGGCTTCTTTGGCTGGCATGCATCGACAGAGCGCATCCGCCTTGCCGCCTACTTCGTATATCTCATTCCAGTCACCTGGTTGTTCCTGCGTGGTGGTGCTCCGAAGAGTTCGACACCGACAAAGTCGGGATCCACGGGCTCATCGACAGAGGAACTCACGACGACCTCGCACTAGCGTTCTCCTCATGCCCAATCGGCCTGACGGAACCCCTATCGACATCAAACCTCGCAGTCGCGACGTCACTGACGGCATTCAAAAAGCAGCAGCCCGCGCCATGTTGCGCGCTGTCGGCCTTGGTGATGACGACTGGGTGAAACCCCAAATAGGCATCGCCTCGGCGTGGAACGAAGTGACCCCGTGCAATGTGTCGCTTCGTCGACTTGCTGCTGCATCGAAAGAAGGTGTTCGCACGGCTGGGGGAGTGGCTCTTGAGTTCGGCACCATCACTGTTAGCGACGGCATTTCGATGGGGCATGAAGGTATGCGTGCGTCGTTGGTGAGCCGCGAAGTCATCACAGACAGTGTTGAAACTGTCGTGCACGCAGAACGTATGGACGGTTTCGTGGGACTGGCCGGCTGTGACAAGAGCATCCCCGGGATGCTCATGGCTGCAGCGCGACTCAACCTGCCGTCGGTGTTCGTGTACAACGGCTCGACGTTGCCCGGCCAACACGGTGGCAAGAACATCGACATCACCACGGTGTTCGAAGCGATCGGTGCGTGTGCAGCAGGGACGATGACCGAGAGTGAACTCGGTGACATCGAACGCGCCGCATGTCCGGGGGAAGGTGCTTGTGGTGGCATGTTCACGGCCAACACGATGTCGTCGATTGCCGAAGCACTTGGAATGAGTCTGCCTGGGTCGGCATCGGCACCTGCAGTTGACACATCGCGTGAGCACGATGCACGTCGGGCAGGTGAAGCAGTCGTCAACTTGCTGCGACTCGGCATTTATCCACGAGACATCCTCACGAAGAAGGCCTTCGAAAACGCCATCGCGGTGGTCAACGCACTCGGTGGAAGCACAAACGCGGTGCTGCATCTTCTCGCCATCGCCAACGAGGCTGGGGTCGAGTTGTCGCTCGACGACTTCAATCGCATCGCTGACAAGGTTCCGCACATTGCGGACACGAAGCCCGGTGGCAAGTACCACATGACCGATGTGCACCGAGTCGGCGGCATCCCTGTCGTGATGAAACATCTTCTCGACGCAGGTCTTCTGCATGGTGACGTCCTCACGTGCACCGGAAAGACGATGGCTGAGAACTTGGCTGAGATTGATCCACCCGCACCAGATGGAGACGTCATTCATCCGCTGTCACAGCCGATTCACGCAGAAGGTGGCATCAACGTGCTCACCGGTTCACTTGCACCGAAAGGTTCTGTCGTGAAAGTCGCCGGACTCACTAAAGATCAGTTGCAGTTCGAGGGACCTGCGCGCGTGTTCGACGGTGAGGACGGCGCGATGCAAGCCATCATGGACGGAACGATTGAGCCGGGAACCGTGCTCGTCATTCGATACGAAGGTCCAAAGGGTGGACCTGGCATGCGAGAGATGCTCGCCATCACCGGAGCATTGAAAGGCGCAGGTCGTGGTGCTGATTGCGCACTCATCACTGACGGTCGTTTCTCTGGGGGCACGTGGGGTTTCTGTATTGGTCACGTCGCACCTGAAGCTGTGGATGGCGGCCCCATCGCATTCGTGCGCGACGGCGACCGCATTCGAATCGACGTGCCGACAAAGGCTCTCGATCTACTTGTCGACGACGCTGAACTCGACCGTCGCAAGCAGGGCTGGAAGCCACTGCCGCCTCGATACACGAGTGGCGTTCTGGCCAAGTTCGCGCGCCTGGTGCAAGGCGCGGAAAAAGGTGCCATCACCAACGTCAGCTGACCCTGACACACCCCCTTGGCATCCTGTGTCTCCTCATGACACAGCCAC
>SXWG01000002.1 GCA_005789925.1 Actinomycetota bacterium
CTTTCGCGACGTTCGGCGCCGAGTAATCGACCACGAACTTTCGCTTTGCTGACGCGGGAGCCACGCCCAACAACTCATCACTCATCGCGAGACTTAGTTGTTCAGCAAGGAATCGGTCGGCAAAGACCACGTTCACAAAACCAGGACCAGCGACCTGGAGCTCTGAGCACACGTCGGACATGTCACCGGCGTGTTCGAGCACGAGTGCGACCACGTCGCGCGGAGACTTCCCGAGCGACTTCGCCAGAGCGAGTGCCCCATTCACTTGCGCGTCGGCATGCTCACTCGGCCGCACCACCGGGTCGACGTCAACGCCGGCAACGGCAGCAAAAGCCGGTGACAGTCGCCGCGCAAGAAATGAAAGTGGGTCGGCCATGAAGTCCCTATTCTGTCGTACCCGCCTATCGAAGGAAGGCTTGGTTCGGGTCGTACCGGTAGCCTCAGGGACACGACATGACATCTCAGTCATGCTCACGTAGCTCAGCGGATAGAGCACTTGCCTCCGGAGCAAGGGGTCGCAGGTTCAAGTCCTGCCGTGAGCGCTCCTAGTTGAAGGTGCGCGTCGGTGTCACGACGTCATTCCGTTGAGGCCGACGAACCCTCGCGCAAGTTCGATCTCACCCATGTGACGCATGCCGTGCTGATACAGCCAACACTCGATGCCGTCGAGCACTGTGATGCCCTGATCATTCGCCACGCGGGCACTGAACGTCGATGCGATCTGAGGGGGGAAAGGTCGTGGAATGACAAGGCGGTCAAGTTCCGCTGAGTCAAGGTCCTGCAACCAAGCCTCGGTGCGAGAAAACACCTCATTCATGTAGGCGATGAACTGCTCGTAGTCCCCGATCTGCTGAAACTGCATTTCTTCCGGGGTCTTGTGTTTGCCATGGTCGGCGATTGCAGGATTGACCTTGGCATTCCACTCTTCATTCCAAATCGGTGGGCGACCCGTGAGCAACATGAAGGACGCGTCATGCATGTTGACGTAATGGAACAGGCTGAAGGCGATGGGCAACACACCATCACGTTCACGATGGTTGACATGGTCCACGGTCATCGTCGAAGTGGCGTCTTCGTATAGCGAGTGCAGTGCACGAAAACGTCGACGGAGTGAATCAAGGATGAGTGAGTTGCTCATTGTGCCTCCCGCGGATCTTCAACATTTCCGAGCGACACGAATCGCTCACGGGCAATGTAAACGAAGATGCCTTCGGCCGTGGCCGTAACGGTGTCGCCGGCCGTGATTTCTCCGTGGACAATCATCTTCTTCTCTTGGCGATCCGTAATCCACGCCTGACCGACGAGATCAGTGTTGATCGGTGTCGGGGCGAGATAACGCACATGCAATGAACCTGTCACGACATTGTTGTCGACCAACAAACGCGTGCGTCCCATGGTTTCATCGAGAAGTGCGGCGACCCATCCACCGTGGACTGTGCCGGGAGGACCTTGATATGCCTCACTGAAGTTCACGGTGGACACGACCTTCTCGCTGACGATGTCGACGCTGATCGGAGGTGCAATCGGGTTCATCGATCCGGTGGCCGGATTTCGTGTACGACGATTCAATTCGGTCTGTCGGACCTCCATCGTGCCCAACAGTTCGAGACGTTCAGCAAGTTCTTCAAAATCATCGGCGACATCGGGAGTGTCTGCGACGGGATCAACGTGCACCAACGCACGATTCATTCGACGTGTTGCCGCGATGACACGTTGAAGTGTCGGCGACACCGGCGCTCGCCCCGGCGGCGCGTCGGCGATGAGCGCAGGATCAAGCTCGGTCATGAACCAAGCGCCGCCTTCACAAGAGATGCGACACGTCCGCCGTCGACGCCTGCCCCGGCGCGGGCGCGAACCGCCTTGACGACAAGTCCCATCGCCTTGCCACCAATGTGCCCCTCAGCAGCCGCCTTGGCCACTTCCTCATTGACGATCGAGACGATCTCGTCATCGCTGAGTGCCGCAGGTAGATAACGCTCGATGACGGCGAGTTCGGCGCGCTCTTTCGTCGCTGACTCGGTACGACCAGCCTGCTCGTAGACCTCAGCTGCCTCATTGCGCTTCTTTGCCTCGGCCATCATCACGGCGATCACTTGATCATCGGTCAATGTGACGGCCTCGTCACCGGCCACCTCTGCGTTCATCACAGCAGCGAGCACCATACGCAAGGTCGACACTTCGAGTTCTGCTCGGGCCTTCATCGCCCTGTTGAGGTCGGCTTTGAGGGTGTCTTTCAGAGATGCCACCACACCATTGTGGCGGGCTGGCGTGCCAAATTTCGCGCTGCACTAGGGTTCTCCGCATGGGGACCCGCTTTTTTGACCGCCATTGGTACTTCGACCCACATCCTACCTTCGCACGGTTACGCGCCACCGAACCGGTCGCCAAGGACGCCGACACCAACACCTATGCCCTGATGTTGCATGAAGACGTGATTTGGGCCGAACGACAGCCAAACCTGTTCTCAAATGCAAAGGGTTCACGACCAAACGGTGACCCACAACCGTCGATGATTGACAACGATGATCCGGCGCACAGTTCACAACGACGACTCGTGGCGAAGGGCTTCACTCCGAAGCAGATGTCTCGTTACGAATCACATGTGCAGGAAGTGACAGCACGCCTCGTCGAAGATGCTCTCGCCAAAGGATCATTCGACATCGTCGCCGATGTTGCTCGTCCACTTCCGATGACACTCATCGGCGAGATGCTCGGCGCACCATACGAAGACCACGAGATGCTCCAACATTGGAGCGACCAGATGATCCAGGGCGCAGACGGCCCAGAGAACATCACCGAAGACGTGATGAATGCTGCATTCGCATGGTACGAGTACCTGACAAAGCTCGTCGCCGACCGCGAGAAAGCCCCGGGTGCCGACTTGGTGTCGATTCTCGTCGGAGCACGCGACGAAGGTTCGCTCACGTTTGACGAAGTGCAAGGCAATGCACTCTTGTTGTTGGTTGGCGGCAACGAGACGACGCGCAATGTCATCACCGGTGGCATTCATGCCTTGTTGGAGAACCGCGATCAGTGGGACGCCATCAGCGCTGATTCGTCACTCATACCGGGCGCGGTCGAAGAGTGCCTGCGCTGGGTCAGTCCGATCGTGTGCATGAATCGCGTCGCCACCGAAGATGTCGAACTGCGCGGTGTAACGATCCCTGCCGGTGCACAAGCCCTCATGATGTACTCCTCGGCCAATCGCGACGAACGGGTCTTCACCGAGCCGGACACGTTCGACATCCGCCGCACACCGAACCAACACATCGCCTTCGGATTCGGACCGCATTTCTGTCTGGGCTCGAGCCTTGCTCGACTTGAAATTCGCACCGTTCTTGAAGTACTCAGTCGCCGCGCACCTGAATTGCGTCTCGCAGACGCTGGTGCGACGCCGGACTACACGGCATCCGCATTTGTCCGCGGAATCAAAGCTCTTCCCGTGGCGGTGTGAACCGTCAGGAAGCGACGGACGTCAACACGTACAAAGAACTCGCGACACAACAGATGAACGCTGGTGCAATGTTCGAGAGAGAGTCCCTCACACGTACATGGGCGACGATTGCAAAGAGAAAATAAAAGACGAGGGACACACCTGTCACGAATGCGACCGCGTCGACGACCATGCCGATGAGCAACCCGACAGCGAGGACAGATTTCACGACACCGAGTGTGTGCACCGCTGACCGCGGAATCTGGAGCCTGTCGGTCACCATCAGTGCCTTTGGATCTGCACGGAAGTCTGCGACCGCTGTTCCGAGGCAGACGAGGATGAGCAAGCATCCCAGAACGATGGCGACGATGTTCACGAGCGAACCGTAGTCCGGGACCGATTGGCAACGGACGATTCGTGAGCAAGCAGCCACTTCTTCGTCGACATCCCTCCGGAGAAGCCGGTCAATGATCCATCGACGCCGACAACGCGGTGGCATGGATAGATGACTGGAATCGGGTTTCGCCCGTTGGCAGCTCCGACGGCTCGCGTCGCAGTGGGTCGACCCATGAGTGTCGCTTGCTCCTTGTATGACACGGTGTGTCCGAAGGGAATGCGTGCGAGTGTCTGCCACGCATTCACCTGAAAATCAGTGCCATCAAGCGCGGTGGGCACTGTGAAGATCCGTCGGCGGCCCGCGAAATACTCACTCAATTGCTTCAGTGCTTTGTCCATGACCTGCTGCGAGCACCGACGAGCGATGGGCTCTGCAGTCCATGTCTTGCCATTCACTCGAAACCGCACCTCGACCACTTTTGCATTGCGAACAACGACACCGATGCGCCCGACCGGTGTCGAAATTGAACCTCGCAATACATCGCCATCAGTGCGTGTCATGTGACAGAACATACAACGCTCGTCCCCGCTCGGTACCCCCTCGAGATGCTCAGTAGTTGTAAGGTGCAAGTGATTCAGATGTCCACCCCCGACACAGACGCCCCCTTTCAGAGCACGCCGCAGCAGATTCGCACGATTTATGCCGGCCTGATGACTGCGACGATGCTCGCATCACTTGACGGAACCATTGTGAACACTGCTCTCACAACGATCGTCGGAGAGCTCGGGGGCCTTCGTGCATACACATGGGTCGGAACGTCGTATCTGCTCACCTCCACCGCGATCACACCGCTCATCGGCAAGTTGAGCGACCTCTATGGTCGACGTATTTTCGTGCAACTGTCCGTCATCATTTTCGTGGTCGCCTCGCTCGTGTGTGCCGCGGCGAACTCAATGACGACACTCGTGATTGGTCGTGCACTCCAGGGCATCGGCGGCGGCGGAATTATGTCGATGTCGTACGTCGTCATCGCTGACATCATCGCCCCTCGTGATCGTGGCCGGTACGTCGGCGCGTTCATGAGTGTTTTTGCCATCTCAAGTGTCGCCGGACCTCTTCTTGGTGGGTTCTTCGTCGACCACATGTCATGGAGATGGATTTTCCTCATCAATCTGCCGATTGGTCTCGTCGCGCTGTACATGTCGACGTCGTCGCTCAAGATTCCCGCACTGAAACGACACATCAGTATCGACTACATCGGAATGGGGCTGCTCGTCGGGGC
>SXWG01000200.1 GCA_005789925.1 Actinomycetota bacterium
AGCGTTCGTTGTCGCCCACACCATGAGCGACGTCCACACCACCCACAACGCAGCCGGCAGCTCGATGCCCGGCAGATCAAAACGAGTGAAAGAGAGTGTCTCTGACACGTCGGTCGCCATCACGAGCCATGTCATGGTCAGAACAACGAGACCGAACGTGATGTAACCCTTGCGCTTCCAGAAGATCCCTCGATTGTGGGCTTTTCTAACTTTCAGGAAATCGTCGAGAAAACCCATGAGCGCGAGGAGCAACACACCCGCCCACATGATGAGCGCCTGATTCGAGAAAGGCAAACCCTTTCGCACGTGCGCAACAGCCCAACCGATGAATGCTGCAGTGATGATTGCGGCACCACCCATGGTCGGCGTGCCCTGTTTGGGGCTGTGATGCACCGGACCATAGTCCTCCTTGCCAAGAATCGGCTGACCAACTCCGAGACGCGCGAATAGTTGCATGAGCGCACGAGAGCCAAGCAATGAGAGCAGCATCGAAACGACGCCGGCGATGAGGACTGCGATCATGCCCGAGCCTCTCTGTCTCGCAGTACGTCACTCGCTACTGCCGCGTCATCGAATTCGAATTGGACACCAGCGATGTCTTGTTGGGCTTCGTGGCCTCGTCCAGCAATCACGATGACGTCACCTGAGCGGGCCTGCTCAATTGCAGTGCTGATTGCTACTCGACGATCGACGACGGTGGTCACGCGTTTCATCGCGTCCATCTCGACTCCGGCCACGATCTGCTCGATGATCACTGAAGGGTCCTCGTGACGCGGATTATCTGATGTGACAACGACAACATCGGCGTGCCGAGCGGCGAGCGAGCCCATGACTGGTCGCTTTCCTGCATCTCGGTCTCCCCCGCAACCAAAGACGACGATCAATCGCCCGTCATCCTCTGTAGTCACAGCGGTCAGGAGTCGTTCCAGCGCCTCTGGCGTGTGCGCGTAGTCGACGATGACATGTACGCCGAGAGAATTCGGAATGCTCTGGAAGCGGCCACGAACCGGCGCCAGAGACGCCAGGCCGGCACGAATTTGCTCATTTGAGAAACCGAGCTCTTTCGCAGTCTCACATGCGGCAATCGCGTTGTCGACGTTGAAATCTCCACCGATCGGAACGGCGATGTCAACGTTCGTCCAACGGAACGAGACCGACTCGGTGGTCACACGCACGTCAGCCACGTCATGTCGCGAGACCGGCACCGTGGCGCAGCTTCGTGCGTCGATGAGAAGCCTCCCGTGGACATCGTCTGAATTGATGACCGCGATCGGAGCGAAATCTCTCGTGAAGAGACTCGCCTTAGCAGCAAAGTAACGCTCGGTCGTCTCGTGATAGTCGAGATGGTCTCGACCGAGATTGGTGAACACGACCGCCGAGAAGGCCGTGCCGTCGACTCGGAGTTGATCGAGCGCATGTGAGGACACTTCCATGGCGACATGCGACACTCCGTCGGCGAGCGCATCAGCGAAGAATCGCTGAAGCTCTGGTGCCTCCGGCGTGGTACGCGACCCAGTGAGAGTTCCGAGAACGCGGGTTCGATATCCGGTTTTCTCGAAGATGGCTGCAAGCATCGCCGTCGTCGTAGTCTTGCCGTTCGTACCGGTCACTCCGACGACGCACAACTTCGTGCTCGGCCAGCCATACAGAGCTGCAGACACTGGCCCCATTGCTGCCCGCACGTTGTTCGTGACGACTCTCGTGACTGATTCGTCGACTCCGGCAACCTCATGCTCGACGAGAAGTGCCGTCGCTCCGTTCGCCACCGCCTCACGTGCGAAATCATGTCCATCCATTCCCTGTCCAGGAACACAACAAAACAGATCACCTGGTTTCGCTACGCGAGAATCGAGACACACGCCGGAAATAACGGCGTCCGGACTTCCCATGATGTGCAGTGGCTCGAATGTCGAGCGAGCAATCAGGTCACCGATTGAACATGAAATCTGAGCGCGGGGTTCCATCATGATGGTCTCCATGCTCTCTCAGTGTCCGCTCTTGGCGTCGGCAGGGCACCCAGTTCCCACTCCGGTCGGGGTGATGCCGAGTTCCTGAATGGCCACATTTGCGAGACGGGAGAACACTGGTGCTGCAGCAGTGCCGCCGAAGCGATCACGCGATGAACCGTCCGGTTCGTCGATACTCACAAGCATCGTGATCTTCGGGTCATCGGCCGGGAAGTACCCGACGAACGAAGCGAAGTACTTTCTTCCACCTGTCGCCGTCGTGTACGTGCCGTTGTCCTGCGCTTTGTAACCCGTACCGGTCTTCCCCGCGACTGTCATTCCCTTCACCTGCGCCAGAGTCGCAGTTCCAGAGCAAACAACATCTTTCATGATCGAGGTCATCGTGGTGGCCACTTCAGGCTTCAGTACCGGACGCGTCGCAGCAGGATTCGTCGACGTCAATTCTCCGTCTGCGTCGATCGTGGCTTTCACCAGTCGCGGTGCGACATACGTGCCGCCATTGGCGACGACATTGACGCCCGCCACGAGTTGAAGAGGTGTTGCTGCGTATCCGTATCCGTACGTGACCGTCTTTTTCTCCGTACCGAACCATTTACGCGTCGACTTCAGAATGCCCTTGCTTTCACCGGGGTACTCGAGACCGGTCGTCGCACCGAATCCGAACGCACGTAAGTACGCGTGCATCTGCTCGGGCTGAAGTGTTCCACCAGTGATGACAGTGCCGAGGTTCGAGCTCTCTCGCAGGATCTCACGCACCGTCATCTTCATCGTGGGGTGCGGATATGCGTCGCGGATCACGAAACCGTCTTCGCGAAGGACACCGGGCACCACGAACTCGGATGAATCGGTCACTTTCCCCTCGTTCAGTGCCGCGCTGACACTGAAGACTTTTGCCACTGACCCCGGCTCGTGCGCTTCGACAGCAGCAAAGTTGCCGGTGGCCAACTCTGCCTTGCCGTCCTCAGTGCGCCGCACATTTGACATCGCGTAGACGTCACCAGTGCGTGAATCCATCATGATCACTGTCCCCGCGCGGGCCTTCAACTGGTCGACTCGTTGGAGCAGCGCTTGGTCGACTTGGAATTGAATCGACTTGTCGATCGTCAAGACAAGGTCAAAGCCTGTCTGCGGATCCGTGAGCATCGACCCAGTTCCCGAAATCGAATTGCCCTTGTTGTCGCGCTGACGAACAGCCTTGCCATCCACACCAGCCAACAACTCGTTGTACTGCTGCTCGAGACCCGAGATGCCAACTCCATCCGGATCTGTGCGGCCGATGACGGCTCCGGCGACCCCACTCTCGACCACCCGCGCTGGTTCGGTGTACGACGCGACTCCGCTGAGATTGAGGTCGAGAACTGCCTTGGCACGGTTCTTGTCGATCTGGCGAGCGATGTAGACGAAGTTTCCTTCACGCTTACTGAGAGCAGCAACAATCCGGTCGTGCTCTTCCACCGGCAATTGAAGAATCGAAGTGACCGCAGCGGCAGTGCCGATTGGGTCGATCACCAACTGTGGGTCTGCGAACAATGTCGTCGTCGGCACTGAAAGGGCGATCTCACTGCCGTTGCGATCGAAGATGACTCCACGGTCTGCTCGGATGATCGTCGTTCTCGTGCGTTGGTTGATGCTTGCTGCGTGATATCCATCGCGACGAACGGTCTGGAGCAGACCGACCCACACCGCGAGCACGAGCAATGCAAAGACGATTCCAAGAACAGCGAACGAGAGACGCTTTCGAATGCGCTGGTCTACCTCGTAAGACGTCTGTTTCTTTGCGGTCTGGACGGTGCGCTGCTTGAACTGCTCTGTCTGCCTGATCAAGCGTTGACCGGTCGAACGACCACCTGTCGCTGGTCTGCGAGACGACGCATCGCGTCGCACGTCGTCACGTGTGCGGTCGGCCGTGCGACCAGTTGAACGGTCAGTTGAACGCGCTTGCGACGGTCGTCGTGACGAAGGCGTTCCGTGGCTGCGCGACCGACGCTGCACTTCGCGAGCATCGACACTTCGCGATGCACGTTGATGCGATTCACGCCCGTCCCGTTGGCTCATCGACGCGGCCCCACCTGGCGCTTGATGCGTCCGAAATCGTCGAGCTTCGACTCTTGCGTGCTTGCGATGTCCTCATCGATCTTTCCGACCGATGCGGCGACTTCTGCGGCCACATCAGCAGGAATCTCGACGACTTTCATTCCGACAGCGGGCACCATTCCGAAACTGCGAGCCTTCTCGAGCAGCACCGACGGGGACTGCAGCAACGCACGCTCAGCACGCAGCTCGTCGTAATGCGCACGAGCCCGCATGATGTCTCTGTTCAACTCATCGAGCCGCATCTGCTCTTGAGCCATGTATGCGCGAAGAGCAACAACCGCGAACATCAGCCCGAAGAACAAGATGACGGCCGTGATGACACGACCGACTGTGCGGCGCTGAGCAGCGGGTACGAGCGCGAGCTCCGGACGTTCGCTGACCTCCTGTGGTCGTGCGCGTCGTGCGACATCGGTGCGCAGTGCAACAGCCATGGTCAGGCGGCTCCCCCGCTGCGGCGAACAGCTTCATCCCCGAGGCGCTCGATGACACGCAACTTCGCAGAGCGAGCTCGCGGATTGGCTAGCTGTTCAGACGTCGTCGCGACGCGCGAGACCCGAACGGTCATCGCAAGTGGCTGAGCCCCGCAACCGCACGGCAGACCTGGTGGACATGTGCATCCACCGGTGACTGCGCGTCGAAGCGTGCGCTTCACGATGCGGTCCTCTCCTGAGTGGTACGTGAGCACGGCAAGTCGTGCACCAGGGGCGAGCAGGTTGATGACGGCTTCAATCGAGGACTCGAGAATTTCAAGTTCACTGTTCACCGCGATGCGAATTGCTTGAAAGGTGCGCTTTGCCGGGTGGCCACCACGGCGACGCGCGGCAGCGGGTATCGCCATGGTGACCACATCGGCCAGCTGAACGGTCGTCTCGATCGGTCGGGCAGCAATGATTGCGCGAGCAATTCTGCTCGCGAACTTTTCGTCCGCATTGTCCTGCAGCATGCGCACGAGATCCTCGAACGTCCATTCATTCACGATGTCGAACGCACTCATCGACTGGTTCTGATCCATGCGCATGTCAAGCGGTGCGTCATGGCGATACGAAAACCCACGCTCTGCGACATCGAGTTGCGGTGAAGAAACTCCGAGGTCGAACAATGCGCCGACGACCTTGCTCTCACCCAGGCTCGCCATCAACTCTGTGATGCGGTCGAAGCGGGCGTGCCGGAGGGTTGCACGCCCGCTCATCGACCCCAGAGCCGTGGAGGCTGCTCGAAGTGCGTTTTCGTCACGGTCGACCCCAAGGAGTCGCAATTCCGAATGTTGCGCGAGCACTGCGATCGAATGGCCGGCGCCACCGAGGGTCGCGTCGACAAACAGACCCGGAGAGATGCCCGCGAACACCTCGAGAATTTCTGCGAGCATCACCGGCTCATGATGGAACTCGTCCGTCATCGCAACCGACCGATTGGCGAGGCGTCGATTCGCGTGATCGAGCGAGTCAGTCCAGATGCTCGGCAGTTCTCCGGATGACAAGTGCCGTCGGGATGTCTCCCCGAGTCGGCGGCGATGACAGCGGGCGGAGTTGGGGCTAGCCACCGTGCCATCCGGAGAACTGCCAAACACCGAGAGTGCGCGGCGAGTGACGTCGACATGAACAGAGTTGAAATTGGTCGAGGGTGAAGCAGAAGGTGCGAGGAGGTGCGAACGGCGATCATGGGCGATCACGCGTCCGCTCCTGCGATTTGTTGCGTTCCCACTTCGGTGATGCGCTCATGGCGCTCGGGGTCCCAAATTTCGACACGGTCAAGAGAGCCAGCGACGATGACGCGTGAACTCAGAGAGAGGCCGGCGTATGCACGCAACTTCTCGTCAAGGTTGATGCGACCTTGTGCATCGACAGTGACTTCGAGCGTGTTCGCCGCAAGCGCACGCTGTTGATTTCGATCGATCTCGCCGGCGCGCACTTTCTGCATCAACTCGTGAGCGACCTGGTCAAAGGCCTCGGCGGTAAGCACGTCGACGCACTTTCCCTGTCCGAAGGCGAGGTAGCACCGGGGCTCGAGACGGGGACGGAATGCTGCCGGCAACGCAAGTCGACCCTTGGGGTCCAATTGCCGCTCGTGCACTCCAACAAACACGGGTTTCTCCGCTCCCACCGGGAGACGACCTATCTCCCCCCTCGAGACACATTATCCCCACTTCACCCCACTGTCAA
>SXWG01000201.1 GCA_005789925.1 Actinomycetota bacterium
GACGCACCCCACTGATGTGTGCCGTGCGAAGCTGAACTGAGTGCCAGAAGGGTCTCGCTAGTCAGCAGTGGAAGAACTGGTGGTGCTCGATGTCGTTGAAGAAGAGGAAGATGAAGACGACGATGACTCGGTGGTCGAGGACGCAGCCGTCGTGCTCGAAGTACTCGATGTCGAACCGCCGGACTTCGAGTTGTCCGTCTTGTAGAAGCCGCCACCTTTGAAGGTGATTCCAACGGGTGTGAATACCTTCTTCACTGGTCGCAACGTGCCGTCACTTGGATGAACGGCCTCAGTGAGTGCCTCGTCAGTGAAGGCCTGTTGCACCTCGATGGTCTCGCCGGTGTCGATGAACTTGTACACGTAGGTGGGCATGGCAACCTCTGGGAGCTGGTGTGCCCCTAGCAGTCGGGGGGTTCGAGTGCTAAATGGTATCTGGCTAGGGTGCCAGTGAGTGAAAGCGCGCACCGCAGTAATTCCCGCCGCAGGCCTCGGAACCCGCTTCCTGCCCGTCACCAAGGCAGTGCCAAAGGAACTGTTGCCGATCATCGACATACCGGCACTTCAGTTGGTGATGGACGAAGCCGTCGAGGTGGGAGTCGATCACATCGTTCTCGTGTCAAGTGTCCATAAACCCGGCATCGAAGCGTACGTACGACCCGCGACGGACGTGGTCGAGCGCGTACGGGCGAGCGGTCGTGTCGAGCTTGCGGATCGTCTGGCGCGCATCGGAACAGATGTCCGCGTCTCTGTCGTGTACCAGGACGCCCCGCTTGGTCTTGGTCATGCCGTGGGTTGTGCTCGCGACGTGGTCGCCGACGAACCATTCGTCGTGTTGTTGCCCGATGAACTGATGGGAGATTCACATCTTCTGCAGAGCTTGGTGGACACGGTCGATGCCAGCGGAGTGGGAGCCGTCGGCCTCATGCGAGTCGCACGCGATGAAGTGAGTTCCTACGGCGTCATCACTCCCGCGGAAGATGCACCGCATGATGGACCATTCCGCATCATCGATGTCGTCGAGAAACCGAAGATGGAAGATACCCCGAGCAATCTGATCATCATCGGTCGATATGTGTTGACTCCTGACGTCTTCGACAAGATCTCGCGTCTGACGCCGCATGCGAATGGTGAATTGCAATTGACCGATGCGCTGCGTGCGCAATCTGCAGAATCTCCACTTGCAGGGCTACTGAACAAGAGTGCGCGCTACGACACTGGCACGCCGATGGGATGGCTGACGGCCGTCATCGACATCGCCCTCAATCGCCCCGACACATCAAATGCACTTCAAGCCTGGCTGCGGGGTCGCATCGGCTACTGAACTGCTCGTCAGCCACCAGATGGTGAGCGAACGAACGAACCTGGTTCGTCGATCACGAGACCATGTTCATCAACCTCAACGTCGACTGCGGCACCCAGTGAAAGAGACGGGTAGCGCCATGTCGACGGACCAGTACGGGTGTAGCGCTGCAAGAGTCGCTCGATTGCGAGTGTCTCGATGTCGATGTGCATGATGAGAATGTCTGCACTGTCGCCGACGTCAAGTTGAAGGCGGTGAATGGCGATGCTGTTCGTGAACGGTGTCCCGGCGATGTCGATGTCCACGCAACCGTCAAGTTCCCGACGCTCAGATCCGTGCATTTCGCCCCAGCGACCGCGGCCGTCTGTGGCGAGCCACAAGTCAGGGTCTTCCATGTCACGAAAGAGCAAGAACTGCTGCACGGTCCACGTGGCTGACAAACGCAGCACGGCGGTCGCCCGCTCGGACGCAAGTTCGATCTCTGCGGTCCAACCCTCGTTCTCCCAGCGCAGTCGTGCTCTGCATGCTGGTTCACCGGTGGGCTGGTTCCACTCGAGTGTCAGACCAGTCGACGGCAACGCGAGATAGTTGGCCACGGTCACAGCCTTGCATCTGTCCTTGCCGGTACCTTCATTGATGTGATCCCACTTGAGGATGCCCGTCAACGTGTGTTGTCTCGCTGTGTCCGTCTCGCTCCGACGCTCGTCGGCGTCGACGATGTGTACGGGTTGGTTCTCGCCGCCGAGGTGCGTTCGCCAGAGAACGTGCCACCGTTCGACAACACAGCCGTCGACGGATACGCGGTGCGAAGTGAAGACGTTGTGTCTGCGCCCATCGTCTTGCGAGTCATCGGCGAGATTGCAGCTGGTGCAGCACCCGACGTGGTGGTCGAAGCGGGAACTGCCGTTCGAATCATGACCGGAGCGCCACTTCCAGAGGGTTGTGACGCCATTGTGATGGTCGAGGACACCGAACGCCTGAAAGATGGCTCTGAGGTGAAAGTGGTTACGGCTGTGTCTTCTGGTGCTGGCATCAGACGTGCTGGAAGCGACATCACTGCAGGTCACGAGTTGTTCAGCGCCGGGGTCGAAGTCACCGCAGCGATGACGGGAGTGCTGTCTAGTTGCAACGTGCGGACGGTGTCGGCCCACCCACGACCGAAAGTTGCGGTCTTGTCGACCGGAGATGAATTAGTCGACGATGGAGGCCCACTTCGCATCGGTCAGATCCGTGAAAGCAATCGCATGATGCTGCTGCGCCTCGTCACCGAAGCAGGGTGCACGCCGGTCGATTACGGCATCATTCGTGACGACGAGAGCACTCTCGAACACGCATTGCGAGATGCGGCATCGCAGTGTGACGCCATCGTCACCAGTGGTGGTGTGAGCATGGGTGACTATGACGTGGTGAAGATGGTCTTGTCACGCATCGCCGACATGCAGTGGATGCAGATCGCCATGAAGCCAGCAAAGCCGTTTGCATTCGGTGAACTCAGCGATGGTGTGCGACGCGTGCCGATCTTCGGATTGCCAGGGAATCCTGTGTCGTCGTTCGTGAGTTTCGAATTGATCGCACGTCCTGCACTGCGCACGATGGCGGGTCATCCGACCACGACTGCGTTCCGCTCGTATGCGACGGTGGTGGTCGACAGTGACGTCCGGCGGAAGGTGGATGGGAAAGTCCACTTCGACAGGGTGTTCGCCTACTGGCATGACGATGGTCGGCTCCACGTGCGTCGTGGTGATGACCAAGCCAGCCATCAGTTGTCTGCGAGTGCACGTACCAACGCTCTGCTCGAAGTACCCGATGGTGAAGGCTTGTCGGCAGGCGCATCGGCTCGGGCTTTGTTGTTCGGCCCTGCATAGGCTGTCATCGTGGAATTGGTCGATCCTCACGGACGTACTGTGCGCGATCTGCGCATCTCGGTGACTGACCGATGCAATTTTCGGTGCACGTATTGCATGCCCGAAGAGGGCATGGTGTGGCTCGAGAAGTCACACATTCTCACGTTCGAGGAAATTGAACGTGTGGCTCGAATCTGCGTCGAGCACTTCCATGTCGACAGTCTTCGACTCACCGGTGGTGAACCGACTGTACGTGCACACTTGCCGGTGCTCATCGACAAACTCGCCGCTCTCCGCGTGCCGTCAGATGCGACGTCCCCTCGCGCAGGAAAAGCACCTGATCTGGCGCTCACGACGAACGGATCCACACTGCGAAACAATGCAGCGGAACTGCGCGGTGCCGGTCTCGAGCGCATCAACATCAGCCTCGATTCGTTGCAACGCGAGAAATTTGAGCGCATGACGCGACGTGACGAATTCGAAAATGTCCTTGAGGGAATTCGCGCAGCTCAGGCCGCTGGGTTCGACCCTGTCAAGGTGAACGCCGTCATCGAACGCGGAGTGAACGATGATGAAATCGTCGCGCTGGCTGAATTCGGTCGTGAACATGCCGTCGAAGTGCGCTTCATCGAGTTCATGCCGCTTGATGCCAGTGATGAGTGGGAGCGCAACAAGGTCGTCAGTCAGGACGAGATCGTGTCTGCAATCGCCGCGGTGTACCCACTACGCCAACTCGCAGCTCGCGGTGCGGCTCCGGCGGATCGGTGGGAGTACGAAGATGGTCGGGGAACGGTCGGTGTCATTCCATCGGTCACCAAGCCATTCTGCGGAGATTGTGATCGGGTGCGGCTCACATCTGACGGGCAGTTCCGTACCTGCCTTTTTGCCACGAACGAATTCGATGTGCGAGCGCTGCTGCGGAACGGAGCCAGTGATGACGACATCACAGATCTCATTCGGCGTGCTGTCGGCACAAAATGGGCGGGGCACCAGATCGGTCATGTCACGTTCGTGAAGCCACGCCGCACGATGAGCCAAATCGGAGGCTGACGTTGTCAAAAGCAGTTGAGGTCGTGGTGGTGGATGCAGTGGCGACGCTCACACTGAATCGGCCCGAAAAACGCAACTCGGTGACGCACGAAATGTGGCGTGCAATCGGTGATGCACTCGAAGATCTGGCGTCGGATCCGAATGTGCGCGTGCTCGTCGTTCGTGGTGCCGCTGGCCATTTCTGTGCAGGTGCAGACATCACGGGTCTCGGTGATGGTGTCGACGGTGATTATGCGCGGGACAACTGGCGCGCCGAGGAACTGTTGACGAATTTTCCGGCTCCGACGATCGCGGTGATCCGTGGCAATTGCATCGGTGGTGGCGTCAGCGTCGCCCTCACCTGCGACATACGAGTCGCAGACACGACGGCGACATTCGGCATCACTCCGGCGAAATTGGGCATCGTCTACCCGACGAATTCTCTCGAGCGCGCGGTGCGAGCACTCGGTGCCTCGAACGCAAAGCGCCTGTTGTACACCGGTGACATTGTCGATGTCGAAATGGCGAATCGTCTCGGTGTCGTGCACGAGACGCACGCCCCCGATGATCTTGAAGCACGTGTCGAGGGTCTTGTTTCGACGCTATTGTCGCGCTCTGCTCTCACGCAAGCTGCAACCAAGGCGATGATCGCCGAGATCATGCTGACAGGTTTAGTCAGTGAAGCCACACGCGCTGCATGGGCGTCGGTGCCGAAGACCTCGGGTGAGCTTGATGAAGGCATCGCCGCCTTCACGGAAAAGCGCAAACCGACTTTTCCCTGGCGGCGCTAGTTGTTCTGCAGGATGGCTTTGTAGCCAACGCAGAACGTGAAGTTCACGAGGGGGAGCGCGCTCTTTCGATGGTTCCACTGTTGGTGTCCTGGTTTTGCTTCTCTCGACGTGGCGTCAATCTGACTTGACCATACCCCTAGGGGTATCGTAGGCTTAAACCATGAAGTTGGATGACGACGTGGTCGACGAACTCACCAAGCGCCTTGCGCGCGTCGAAGGGCAAGTACGAGCGGTGCAGCGCATGCTGGGCGAAGGTCGTGAGTGCAAAGAGGTCATCGCCCAGGTATCGGCGGCAAGTACAGCTCTTGACCAAGTGGGATTTCGGATCCTGTCAGCGGGCATGCAGAAGTGTCTGCAAGATCCGAAGAAGGCCGGCAAAGAAGGGTTCATATTGGAAGAGGTCGAGCGCCTTTTCCTGAAATTGGCCTGACCAACGACCGGTACGCTCATCATGCAATGCCGGAATTGAACTTCACCCACCTCGACCCGATGGGGCATGCTCGCATGGTCGACGTCACGCCCAAAGACGCGACTCATCGCCGGGCAATCGCCAAGTGCAAAGTGTTCATGCAGCCAGCAACCGCGGCCGCCATCATCAACCGTGAAGTGAAGAAGGGCGATGTGCTGGCTGTGGCCAGAGTGGCCGGGATACAAGCCGCGAAGCGCACGAGCGATCTCATTCCGTTGTGTCACCCACTCCTCGTCGGTGCGGTGGCGGTCAACTTTGAGATCGGTGACGACTTTGTCGAGATCGAGGTGTCGGTTGACACCGTCGAGCGCACGGGGGTTGAAATGGAGGCACTGCATGCATGTTCCGTCGCCGCCCTCACGATCTACGACATGTGCAAGAGCGCAGACCGTGCAATGACCATCGGCGAGTTGGCTCTCTGGGAAAAGACGGGCGGCCGCTCTGGCACTTTTCGCCGCGAGACGTCCACTGACCCCTCCTGAGGCCACGCGGACCGAGGTGGTCACCTGCCACACGGCGCTTCCGTCCGGTAGGCGAAATCCCTGATTTTCAAGGGTTTTCTGCGGGCATGGGATGGGTTATCCACAGGTGGGCAGCGGTGGTCGTCGCCTTGACCGTTCATCCCCCGTACACTTCCTCTCACGAAACGGGCTCCATTTCGGAGCTGCGTGAGATCTCACACACAGGGCCAGATTCCGCATGAGCAAACTCATACTTCTCCTCGTGGGAGCCGCATGGATGGCGGTGCTGTTGCCGCCCCTTTTCCGTTCTCGTGTCGATTCTCGTCCGGTGTCATCCATCACCGAGTTCCGTCGCCAGTTGTATTCGTTGCAACGCACGCAGGCTCCGTTGCGGGCTCAGGCCCCGATGAGGGCCATGGCTCGTCCGTTGGCACAGGCTCCCCAAGCGGGCGAGCGCCCAGCGGCACGCATGCGCGTCGTCGCTCCGGCGCCGGCTGACGACACGACGACCACCCGTCGACGTCATCACAGCTCTGATCACACTCGGTCACACCTGGCGCCAGAGACAGCATTCCTTTCGACGCGTGACATCGTCCGTCGCCGCCGCACCAACGCCCTGTACGCCCTCATCGGGGCAAATCTCTTGACGTTGTTCCTCGCGTTCACCACCGGCAGCGGAGCCATGATCTGGGCCTTCGCCATTGCCGTGGCAGCGCTCGTCGGATACTGCTGGATGTTGGTGCAGATTCGCACGCAAGAACAGTTGCGTCGCCATCGTCAGCGTTATTTCAGCGCCGCCTGAGCGACACATCCGCAGGTAGCCTTGGCTCTTCTCGGGGCTGTAGCTCAGTTGGTAGAGCGCTACGTTCGCAATGTAGAGGCCAGGGGTTCAATTCCCCTCAGCTCCACCACCGCACTGTCGTGCGCGTGACCATGTCCGACGGGGGTTTAGACATGGGAACACAGAGGGGGCATCGTGGGACTCAGTTTCGATGACGCAGTCAAGGCGGTTCTTTCCCCGGGGTCGGGCACTCCACTCGAGTTGACCGACGCCGACGTGCGTGGTCTGCGCATGCAGGTGTTCAAGAACGCGCCGCAACATCTCGGCCAATTCTTCGATCTTGCGCGTCTTCACGGCGACAAGACCTTCCTCGTGTACGAAGGCGAACGTTGGTCCTTCACGAAGACCATGGAGCACGTCGACGCGCTCGCGTACTTGCTGGTCAACACATACGGCGTCACGAAGGGCGATCGAGTGGCGGTCGCGATGCGCAACTATCCAGAGTGGGTGGTGTCGTTCGCGGCCATCACCTCAATCGGCGCCATCTCTGTGTCGATGAACTCGTGGTGGATGGAAGATGAGATGGACTTTGCGCTCCGTGACTCGGGTGCGTCGGTCCTGATCTGTGATGAGCAGCGCTTCGCAACTGGGCGTGCGACATGTGAGGAACTGTCGGTGAAGGTCGTCGTGGTGCGCGCCGAGTCCGCTCTACCCGCCGGTGTCGACGCGTGGGAGTCGGTGCTGCCACATGGCGCGAAGCACCCAGGGGCGTCCATTGACACTGACGATGACGCGACGATCCTGTACACCTCCGGCACGACGGGTCGGCCAAAAGGGGCTGTTTCCACTCACCGAGCTGTCATCAGTGCTCTCATGGGATTTGTCGCGAGAGGTGCCATCGAAAACCTGCGCGACGGAGTGACGCCGGGTTCAGATTCGGTCGATCCGGCGTTTATTCTTATTGTCCCGTTGTTCCACGTCACGGGATGCGTCCCTGTCATGCTCGGCTGTTTCGTGGGTGGCACGAAACTCGTCATCATGTACAAGTGGGATGCCGAGAAGGCATTGCACATCATCCAAGACGAGAAGATCACGTCGTTCATCGGCGTTCCGACGCAAAGTTGGGACCTCGTCAACCATCCACGATTCACAGAGTTCGACACGTCCTCACTGCGACAAGTTGGCGGTGGTGGCGCACCAGCTCCTGCGCCACTCGTCGAGAAGGTCGCTGAAAGTGTTCCAACCGGTGGACCGCAGTTGGGTTACGGCATGACCGAGACCAACGCATTTGGTCCAGGCAACCGCGGGAAGGACTACATCACGCACCCCACGAGCACTGGTCGATGGATTCCACCGATGCGAGTCGAAGTTCGCGACGAAGATGGTCGCACATTGCCGCGTGGCGAACGAGGCGAGATCTGCATGTTCGGACCGATGCTCATCCGTGGATATTGGAATCGACCCGATGCGACGGCAGAGACCATCCGTGACGGTTGGTTGTACACCGGTGATGCCGGCTACATCGATGACGAAGGATTCGTCTACATCCAAGACCGCATCAAGGACATGATTCTTCGCGGCGGCGAGAACGTGTACAGCGCGGAAGTCGAGACAGCGATCTACGAACACCCAGCCGTACACGAAGCAGCGGTGTTCGGGGTGCCACACGAACGTCTTGGAGAGGAAGTCGCAGTGGCGATTCTCGTCAATGAGGGACAGACCCTGACGGCACAAGATCTCTGGGCACATCTCGACGGAAAGATCGCCTCGTTCAAAGTTCCGAGCAAGGTCGTGTTCATGTCCGAGCCACTCCCGCGAAATGCGGCAGGCAAGTTCTTGAAGCGCGAACTTCGTGAACGTGTCGCGAAAGGCGAGCTCAGCGCGTCAAGTCGCTGACGAGACGGTCGGCCTCGCGTCGGCGTAGCGACACGTTCACGCGTTGTCGCTCGAGCACCTGACGAAGAGTCAACACTGCTTGCGGAATGTCGTGTTCGCCGAAGAACGCCTGCACGTCGGCCTCTGCGGAGTCTGACATGAGCAATTTCACACTGTCGACCATGCGAATGATGGTGTTCACCGGAAATGACGAATTGGCGACATCCCATTTCTGACGGACATGGCGCCAGGCAGCGTCACCGTGGTTCTTGTTGGCCATGCACCGATTCAAAAGAAAAGGGGCATTTTGGGTCTTCACCTCACCGCTGAAGGCCAGGTCACAACTGCGGAGCACGAGTTCTTCTGAATCGAAGTCTGCGAGCGCGTACAGCATCCGAATCTGCTCTTGTGGTGTGCTTGGCTCACGAAACCGGCCGAGAAACGTCTCGTAGTCGGTCGCGTCACCGATTGCAGCGACGACACTCGTGGCACTGGCGACCAATTCCGGGTCGAGATCTGTAGTCGTCGAGCGAGTGAAAATGTCGCGGCAGCGTTGTTGTGCATCGACGTCACGACCGAGAACAGCGATTGTCGACACGATGAGTCCGCGCAATTTTGCGTCGAGGTCACTTTCGTCTGGTTGTGGACTCCAGCCGAGTCTCTCAAGGCACGGTGTGACGATGTCGACCACGCGTCGAGCGAGGAGTCCATCATGTTCAGTGGGCAACAAACGATTGATGAATCTCAGTCCTGCGACCATCGCTTGCCACACCGCGAGTTCGCGTTCGTGGCGCCATTGGTGGCACATGTCGACGAAACGCATCGCAGGCAGGTGCCCAGCAACCACAGCGTTCCAGGCATCGTCGACCAAGTTGTACCGCTCGAGCACATCGAGACCGCTGAAGGTGTCACCTGACAATCGTTCGAGCAATTCTTCGGAGTAGGCGACGCGGAAGAAGCCACTACCTCCGGCGTTGACGATGACAGGTGCCGACGCTTCTGTTAGCGACAGGCAAACTGGTTCCTCGTGCAAGAGAACCTTGTGCACCGCAGCCCCGATGCGCACATGGACAGGTACGAGCCATGTCGTGGCATCGAGCTCATCATCGAAACTGAATCGCTGCTGGTCGAGGACCACCTGGCCGTCCGCAATGCGTGCGGTGACGAGTGGATATCCCGCCTGCCAGATCCAACTGTCCATGAGTCGACGCACCGGCACATGGTCGCCACCATCGCTGGCGACCGAAGCCTCGATGGCATCCCACAGGTCGGACGTGTCGGTGTTCACGTATGAATGCGTCGTGAGGTAGAGGTTGACGCCACGACGAAAGCGCTCTTCGCCGAGGTATTGCTCCAGCATTCGTAACACCGCTCCACCCTTTTGGTACGTGAGCACGTCAAACATGCCCTCACTGTCATCAGGAGAGCGCACTTCGTACTCAATGGGACGGGTGCTGTGCAGCGAGTCGGTCTCGAAGGCGACACTTCGTTCGAGCCCGAACGAGACCCAACGTTTCCACTGCGGTGCGAACGCGTCGCACGCGGCGACTTCC
>SXWG01000202.1 GCA_005789925.1 Actinomycetota bacterium
GTCGCCGGAGACGACACCATCATCTGTGTCGCATCTGAACAGGCTGGCGGAAAAGGGCTTGCGACAAAGCTTCGGCAACTCGCCGGGTTGGACGTGAAGAAGGGCAAGGTCTCTCGTGTCTGAGCAAGACGACTCGGTGGCACACGGGAAGGCGCTATGGCACGGACGCTTTGCCGCAGCGCCGGCCGAAGAACTCATGGCATTCACGGTGAGTCTCCCGTTCGATCGACGGCTGTGGCTCGATGACATAACTGGTTCGCGCGCACACGTCGCAATGCTCGGTGCCACTGGCATTCTCGACAGCGACACAGTCGGCGCCATCGAAGATGCTCTGGCGACTGTGCACGACGAGATGGCATCGGGACGCTTTGCATTCGTCGAAACAGATGAAGACATTCACACTGCGATAGAGCGCCGCATCACGCAGATCGCAGGCGACGCTGGTGCACGCTTGCACACGGGTCGCAGTCGTAATGATCAGGTCGCCACGGCACTGAGGTTGTGGTGCAAGCGAGAAATTCGTGTTGTCATCTCCAAGGTTCTCGACCTCGTCGATGTCCTTCACGCGCGCGCGACTGAAACAGACTCTGCCGGCACGGCGGTGTATCTCCCCGGCTACACGCATCTTCAGCGGGCACAGCCGGTGTTGTTGTCGCACCACCTTCGAGCTCATGGCTGGGCGCTAATGCGCGACGCGGATCGGTTGTTCGATGCTCTTGAGCGCCTTGACGTCAGCCCCCTTGGTGCTGGCGCGTTGGCCGGTAGCTCGCTTCCCATCGACCCACAACACAGTGCTGCTCTGCTCGGTTTCGCAAAGGCGTTCGACAACTCCCTCGATGCGGTCTCTGATCGTGACTTTGTGGCGGAACTCTTGGCGCACATCGCGCTACTCGGAGTGCATCTGTCGCGTATCGGTGAAGAGTGGGTCTTGTGGACCAGTGAGGAATTCGGGTTCGCCAGGCTGGACGATGCCTATGCAACAGGGTCGTCGATGTTGCCGCAGAAAAAGAATGCTGACATCGCGGAACTGGCGCGAGGTAAGGCAGGTCGCCTCATCGGCAACCTTGCAGGTCTCCTCACGACGTTGAAAGGTTTGCCACTTGCGTACAACCGAGATCTCCAAGAGGACAAAGAGCCATTATTCGATTCTGTCGACCAGGTCCGTCGTGCGCTTGTCGCGCTTGCTGGCATGATCGCAACTGCGACCTTCAATTCCCAAAATATGGTTGATGCAGGCGATGCAGAAGCCCTTGCTGCGACCGACCTCGCTGAGTGGCTCGTCGAGCGAGGTGTCCCATTTCGACGTGCACATGCGATTGTCGGCGAGGTTGTCCGGTCAGCAATCGAATCGGGGCAGTCACTTGCGGCAGTTGTGTCGCGCCATGCGGAACTCGGGGCAGAGGCGGCTGGCTTGCTTTCCCCCGGATCCGCAATTGCACGTCGTCGCAGTCGCGGTGGAGCGGGTCCATCGGTGAGTGCAGATCAGGCGAATCGCTTCAGTGAGGAACTTGCTCGGCTTCGAGCCCATCGTTGACACACACCTGACGGCCTGTCACGTGGCGACAGGTGGTGGTGACCATCGAAGATTCTGTCCGTGATACCCCACGTGACCGAGATGAAAGTCGAGTGGCGAATCGTCGCCTCTCCACACAGTCGCTTGTATGTCTGCGGTGTCACCAGCAGGCTCCATGCGGGCCCATACGAGAGGGCGGTCGTGCGTCGAGTGTGCGCCGATCCGATCAAGTTGTCCTGTGAAGTCACGTCGACTTTCAGGGGACATGTACTGCCACACGATCGAGTGGTACACGACGGTGGCTTCGTGTTCTCGCGTCGGAGATACATCGAATGACGCCAGCCATTCACCGGCATCTGCTCGATCCACGCGTTGCGGGTGTTGAAGGGCAATCTCAATGGCTCGCCGCAGTCGTTCGCGCCGTTCAGTTTGATCCGGCCACACGAAACCGAGCAGTCGTCGGCATTGCTCTGCGTCAGAGACGTCGATGGGGAAGAGATCGCAGCCTCGTCGTTCGATGCAGACCGACGATTCGCCTGCGGGCGGAGATGATGTGAACCATTCTGGGCCGAAAGAAACCGTGCTGTTCGCATCGCCCATGTCTGTGGTTCCTGTCGATGCGTGAAAGAGCGGGAAGTTGAGGTTCAGTCCGGCACTTGCGCCGACTTCGAACCACCGACAACTGCGACCTCCGATGGTGGGTAACCACCGCAAAATCGACAGAGCGACGACGGATCGCCCGACCTCGTTCGTCTGGACGTTCCTGCGCACCGCTTGTGACAGTTCCCCTTCGTGATGTCGTAGGGCATCGACCACGATGCGTCCGACATCTGTACCGGGCGAGCCGCCGGTGCTCGGATACTGGCTGCTCAATACGGAGTCGATGCCAGAGAGCGCAATGGCATGTAGACCGCCGAGCAAGCGAAGTGGCAGTGCATCGTGAATCGGCCTGTCGCTCACGCCGGCCAACAACTTGTGAGTCATGCCACCGTTCGCATAGTCATCAGAGAGAACGTCAAGAAGTGTCTCGTAGAACCCAGATCCGAGGTGGGCACAGGCGCGCTGTTGCATAATCAGGGACTCGTGAACCGCATCGATGGTTCCGGGGGCAACGTTCGCCTCGATGCGTCAACAATAGGTCGCTACTCGAGATGGGCCGCGTGTAAACATGGGTGCATGACGACGACCAAGGGTCTTCTTGCCGATCTTCAGGCCAGGGGATTGGTGCATGATTCGACTGACGCCTCTGCACTTGAGGCGCGGCTCGATGCGGGCCCGATCGGCGTGTACGTCGGTTTTGACCCAACTGCAGATTCGCTACACGTTGGTCACCTGCTCGGTCAGGTGACATTGCGTCGATTCCAACTCGCCGGACACAGAGCGTTCCCGCTTGCCGGAGGCGCGACCGGAATGGTCGGAGATCCTTCTGGGCGAAGCGAAGAACGCAATCTTCTCGATGTCGACACACTGAAGTCGAACGTGGCAAAAATCAAAGTGCAACTTGAGTCACTGCTCGACTTTGACGGCGCGAACAAGGCGACACTCGTCGACAATGCCGATTGGATGGCCGGCATGGGTGCGCTGGCATTCCTCCGTGACGTCGGTAAGCACATCACCATCAATCAGATGCTCGCAAAAGAGTCGGTGAAAAATCGTCTGGCATCAGAAAACGGACTGTCGTACACAGAGTTCAGTTACATGTTGTTACAGGCGAACGACTTCCGTCATCTGTGTGAGCACCACGACGTCGAACTGCAAATGGGAGGAAGCGACCAGTGGGGGAACATCACCGCTGGTATCGATCTCATTCGTAGGACCCTTTCACGCGGTGCTTTCGGCATCACCTGGCCACTCGTGACAAAGAGTGACGGTACGAAATTCGGAAAGACCGCAAGTGGTGCAGTGTGGCTCGATGCGATACGTACATCGCCATATCAATTCCGACAATTCTGGATGCAACTGTCTGATGTGGACATCGAGACATTGCTTCCACGTTTCTCTTTACGTTCACTGGAAGATGTCAGCGACGTACTGACTACTCATCGAAGCGATCCTGGTCGTCGCGGAGCTCAACGTGCACTTGCCGATGAAATGACGATGCTCGTGCACGGCGCTGACGCCGCGTCTGCTGCATCGGCGGCAGCTGATGTGCTGTTCGGCGGTGATCCCACGGCGGCGTCTCAAGAGGCACTGGCGATGCTCAGCAAGGAAGTTCCGACCAGCACGCAGAACCGCGAGGCCCTGTCTGACATGGTGGGGATACTGGTGAGTATCGGTCTTGCAACATCCAATAGTGACGCCCGCAGAGGCCTGCAACAGAAGGGTTTCCGTGCAAATGGAGTTCCACTAGCGGAAGACTCATCCCTTGTGGATATCCCACTCCTGCACGGGCAATGGTTGTTGCTTCGCAAAGGCAAGACCAGTTATCACCTCGCCCGCATCAACGGCTGAGGCCCTGCAATGTTGCCCAATTGTTCTGGGCTACCGGCGTTGCAAGGCTGAATTCCGCCCCGATAGAGTTGTCCCTCGCCCCCAAAAGCGGTCGAGCAAGTCTCGACTCCAATGTGGGTCGGCACCAAGCCCGCGAGGGCACGTGCCAGAGCGAAGCTCCTTGAAAACGGAAGAGAAGACTGAACGCCAGTGCGGGCAGACAGAACGAGTCCTTCGGGGCTCATTGTCTGCTTGTCAATTCAGGGTCGGATTCCCATCCGACCCGCAAACGTGACTTTCACGAGTCACACACAACGTAAATAAAGTCAGAAAAGTGGCGA
>SXWG01000203.1 GCA_005789925.1 Actinomycetota bacterium
GACCCGAACACGATGACCGCATCTTTCCGTGCCGTTCTCAGCGCCTACGAACGCCACCTCCGCTAGTTTTGCGGTGGCTGAAAGGACAACGACATGAAGGTAAGCGTGAATTTCGACGTGTGCGCATCGACTGGTGCGTGCACACAGGTCGCCCCCGAGGTGTTCGAGGTGCGCAAGGACGGTTACCTCTACATCTTGCAAGAGAACCCTGGTGAGGAACTGCGCGACAAAGTGATGCTCGCCGCTGACCTCTGCCCCACCGCAGCCATCACCGTCGAGGGCTGATTGTCCGCACACGACTTCTCGCGACTTCTCACCGCGAGGTGGGCCAGCGCAGGATCATTGCTCTGCGTCGGCCTTGACCCCGACCCAGCACGTTTTCCTGGTGCGATGCGCAACGATGCGTCATCCATCGCACGGTTCTGCATCGACATCATCGACGCCACTGCAGACTTGGTGTGCGCGTTCAAACCACAGATTGCGTACTTCGCAGCCGTGGGTGCCGAAGCTCAACTCGAGACCGTGTGCGAACACATTCGCAGCCAACACTCCGATGTGCCAATCATCCTCGATGCAAAACGTGGAGACATCGGCGACACCGCAGCTCTCTACGCGCGTGAAGCCTTCGATCGATACGGAGCCCACGCGGTGACGGTCAATCCGTATCTCGGAACCGACAGCATCGAGCCATTTCTCTCTCGCGGGGCCGTCATCGTGCTCTGTCGCACGTCGAATGCAGGCAGTGGCGAGTTCCAATCGCAGCGCATTGACGGCGTACCCTTGTACCAACGCGTCGCACGCACGGCAGCCGATTCGTGGTCGACGATGGGCGATGTGTCGCTCGTGGTGGGCGCCACCTACCCCGAGGAACTGCGCGAAATTCGTAACATTGTCGGCGACATGCCGCTACTCGTACCTGGGGTCGGTGCCCAAGGTGGAGACCCGGAAGCCGTCGTGCGCAACGGCGCACGCTCCGACGGGAACGGCCTCATCGTGAATTCATCACGAGCCATTCTTTATGCGAAAGGTGACGACCACGCCCTCGCAGCGCGCGCGGCGGCAATCGCCACCCGCGATGCACTCAACGCTGCGCGTTAAGCGCGCAGTGTCGTGACTTCGATGATGCCGGCTGCCGCACGCAGTTGCGCAAGAACGTCGGCGGTGACTTCTGCAGTCGGCGCAATCACCATTAAAGCGGTTCCAGGGGTGAGGGCCCTACCGACGTCCATGTCAGCGATGTTCACTCCGGCATTACCGAGAAGTGTCCCAACGAGTCCGATGACACCTGGTCGGTCATCGTTACGAACGACCAACATGTTGTCTGCTGGCGGCACGTCTGTGACGTGGTCATCGACCATGACGATGCGTGCTTGACGTCGCGGGCCGACAAGCGTGGCAGCGATGCTGTGTGAGCCTGCGCGCAGCGTCACCAAGTTGACATAGTCGCTGGTGCTTCCGGTCGGCACCTTGGACTCTTTGATCTCGACTCCGAGCGATGTGGCCACCTGCGGAGCATTGACGAAGGTGACAGGTTCGTCGTGAATCGCGGAGAAAAATCCCTTCTGCGCAGCCAAGGTGAGGATGCGTGTGTCATAGCTACCAATTTCGCCGGTCGCGATCACTTCTAGCGACGACGGCGTCACCTCGAACATCGATGCCAAGAGCCGACCGAGACGTTCCGCGAGCGGAAGGAACGGCTTCATGGTCTCGTTCGCATCGGCTGCAGAGATGTTCACTGCGTACGGAACGAAATCGCCAGCCAAGGCGAGATTGATCATGTCGGCGATGTCGTCACCAGCTTTGTCTTGCGCTTCAGTGGTGCTCGCACCGAGATGCGGGGTAACCACGATTCCGGGCACCGAAAAAAGTGGTGATTCGGTGGTGGGTTCTTTCGCGAAGACGTCAAGAGCCGCTCCGGCAATGACTCCACCGCTCACCGCTTCGGCAAGAGCTTCTTCATCGACGATGCCACCACGCGCCACGTTCACGATGCGCAGATTCGGCTTGGCCTTCAACAACATGTCGCGGCCGATGAGACCGACGGTTTCCTTGGTCTTCGGCAGATGGATGGTGAGGAAGTCAGACTCTTGAACCAAACGGTCGATGTCGACAAGTTCGATGTTCATCGCCCGAGCTCGTTCCGCTGAGACGAACGGGTCGAACGCGATGATGCGCATACCGAAGGCAGCTGCACGTTGGGCGACAAGTTTCCCGATGCGACCAAGACCGGCGATGCCGAGTGTCTTGTCGAGTAACTCGACACCTTCCCACCGACTGCGTTCCCAGCGCCCCTGCACGAGTGCCGCATGTGCTTGTGGAACATTGCGGGCAACGGCCAACAGCATGGCCATGGTGTGTTCGGCAGCCGACACGATGTTCGACTCTGGCGCGTTGGCGACCATGACTCCACGCTTGGTGGCAGCCTCCACGTCGACGTTGTCAAGACCGACTCCGGCTCGACCAACGACGACCAAGTCCAAGCCTGCTTCGAGCAATGCATCGTCAACTTGCGTCGCCGAGCGGACGATGAGTGCCCTCGCACCTTTGATTGCATCGCGAAGTTCATCGGGGGTCAAACCGACGCGAACGTCCACCTCGTGACCGGCAGCACGTAAGCGGTCTAGTCCACGCTCGGCAAGTTCTTCCGACACCAACACTCGGGCCATCCCTCCATTCTCGCCGGTGAGGACTGTTCTCCCACTCTCGTTTGACAAATCGTTCACTTCAATGAGCAGTTTGTGGCGAACGCCACTAGCGTCGCCCCCTATGAGCCACCCCTTCCTGTCTGAAGAATGGATGAATGCGGCACGAGCAATCCGTGCCAAGTACGCGCACCTGGCCACTCGCGTCGAGGTGTCATTGCGCATCAACCAGGTCATCACTCACGTGCCGTTCGGCGAAGGCACTGTGAGGGCGTACATGGACACCACGTCTGGCGACGTCGACATGGAGCTCGGTTCACTCGAGAACCCCGACGCAACCGTCACCACTGACTATGAGACCGCGCGGAAGATCTTCGTCGAGCAAGACCAAACTGCGAGCATGCAGGCCTTCATGAGCGGCAAGATCAAGGTCGAGGGCGACTTGATGAAAATCATGGCCATGCAGACCTCGCTACCTCAAGATGACACGGCGCTCAAGATCGCAGCCGAAGTGAAGGACATCACCGCCTGAACATGACGGGTCAGTCGGTGACTGACTCGCGGTGCTCGGTAGAGCGCACGAACCACGACACTGCCAAACCGAGTGCAGCCATCGCCGCACCGGCATACAACGCGAATCCGTAACTCTCCGAAACACCACTGTCCAGTGTGGACTCGTGAATCGACACCATGATTGTCGAACCTGTTGCCGCGCCAAGCTGACTCATCAACTGTTGCATGGCGCCAGCGACACCTAAGTTCGCTTCGTCGACGCTGTTTGCGACCAATGCCGTGAGCGCCGGTGAGGCAAACCCGAGCCCGACGCCTGAGAGTGCCAAACCAATCGCGACGTAGAAGTCAGAGCTACCCATTCGAACATTGGCGAGCATGATCATCGAAGCGACCACGAAAGCCGCACCAAGGACGGCCGACACACGTTCTCCGACTTTCATCGTGAACGAAGAACCCAATGGCGCGACAACAGAGAACGTGAGTGGTCGTGCAATGACCAGCCAGCCGATGTGGGCAGCGGAGAGACCGAGACCTTTGTCGAGCAGCTGAGGAACGATGAGAAAGCCACCCATGTACGCGAAATTCGTAAGTCCCGTGCTCGTGATCGGCAGCACCACATTGCGTGTTCGCAGCCATCGCATCGGCATGAGGGGCTCTTCGACTCTCTGTTCGACCTTGACGAACACGACGAGCGCGATGATGCTCACGATGAACAGTCCGATGATGGGCGTCGTTGTCCATCCCCACGCATGTCCACGGTTCACAGCCAACAGCAAAGATGTCGCCGCCAAACCGAGAGTGAAGGAGCCTGCGATGTCGAATTTCACATTCTTCATTCGCTCGGTCTCGGGAAGCATGCGTGCGGCGAGCACCACGCCAATGACGCAAAGAGGGGCCTGAATGATGAAGATCATGCGCCAACCGATTGATTCGACCAGCGGTGCACCGAGCACCACACCGAGCACGGGAGCACCTGCTGTCGTGAAGCTCCACATGCTGAGTGGGCGCACACGTTCGTGTGGCGGGAAGAGACGATTGATGTAGGCCATCGCTGCCGGGCCTGTCGCCGCACCGGCACTTGCCGACAAGATGCGGAACGCAATCATCGATGCAGCGTTCCACGCAAGTGCTGTCAATCCGGCGAACACTCCGGCTACAGCAAGACCGAAAACGTAGACGCGCTTGTGTCCCCACAAGTCACC
>SXWG01000204.1 GCA_005789925.1 Actinomycetota bacterium
GACACTCTCATCGGCGACCAATTGAAGTGACTCACGTGATGCGACCGGGTTGTGCAGCTGCACCTTCAATTGTGCGTCGAAGGGCAAGTTCGCAAGAGCACTGGTCTGGAAGACGAATGTTGCCCGACCTGAAGTGATGGTGAATGGCTGTTCGGCGACACGCAACGTTCCCGTCGTCTTGGCAAGCACATCGTGACCGACACTGAGGGTCGTCGAGGCGACTGCGATGATTGCCACGATCACACGTGACATGGTGCGAACAATCGCAGAAACACGGGAAAGATATGGTTTGCGTGACGACACCATCAGTACACAGTCTTCACGTCGCGTTGCAGGACAGACAACCCATTTGGTAGGCGACGAAATCCGAATTTGGCATAGAGACCGAGGGCAGCGGCATTGTCGGTTTCGGTGTTGACCACTATCTGTGAGCATCGGTGTCGACGAAGCCAGCGATACGCGACCGCCATCAATGCCGTGCCACTGCCCCGACGTTGATGATCTGGTGCGACCGCGAGGCGCTGGATGTATCCGATACCGCGGGTGTGGCCGGCAATCACGAAGCCGTGCGGTTGACCATGGCCGACGGTGAACACCGTCGAGACGTGAGTCGCGCGCACTGCCTCACGTAACGACACAGCGTCAAGTGACCATTCGTCGCCGAACGAGCGCCGGTCAATATCTTCGAGGCGTCGGGCGGATCGTGGCAGCAACCGTCGACCAACAGTCAGCACTGAGCGAATTCCCAGGTCACTTGGGGGCTGCTCGACAATCGAGTCGTCGATCACCAAACTGAGCAGGTCGAGCGCTTGGCATTGAGTGAAACCGACATGTGTGAGTCGTGCCGCATTTGCTGGTGCGACGGCGGTGGTACGCACCGTCGTGTACCCGACCGTAGCCAACTCGCGCATCCAGTCCGCGATGACATCGGGGCGAGGAAGTGCCGAACTTTCGTCATGTGCACCAGACAACACGAGGTGCGCCATGTCGTTTCGGTGCGGCCACGGTCGCACGCGAACCGTCACAGATCCGGTCCACAGCACGCCGGAGCGACTTGAAAGGACGGTCGAAGCCACGGGCGAACGGTAGCGTTGTTGTCGGTCCACCACGATTGACGTCTTGTCTCGACCCAATTTGTCGCATGATTCCCGCCCGCTTCACACCGATCCTCGAGGAGATGGAGCCATTGGCCCGTCGTTTTCGCGATGCGGGCCACCGCCTTTTCCTTGTGGGTGGAACGGTGCGCGATCTCCTCATGTCGGGCGACGCCGCTGATGCTGTCGACCCAGCCAACATCGACTTCGATGCAACGACGACTGCACGACCCGACGAGATCAAGAGCATTGTCGGTGACATCGCCGATGCATTGTGGACGCAAGGCGAGAAGTTCGGCACCGTCGGCCTCGATGTCGGTGGTCGCAAGTACGAAATCACGACGCATCGTGCTGAGGCATATTCGCCCGACTCGCGCAAACCGGAAGTTGCGTTCGCTGACGCCATCGAAACCGACTTGTCGCGCCGTGACTTCACCGTCAACGCAATGGCACTTGAAGTCACGAGTGCGCAACCAGAGTTGGTCGACCCGTTCGGTGGCATGGTCGACCTGGTGTCGCGAGTGTTGCGCACACCGCTATCACCCGAGGAGAGCTTCAGCGACGATCCGCTGCGAATGATGCGCGCTGCTCGCTTCATCTCCCAATTGCAGGTCACACCAGACGGTGCTCTCGTGAGCGCCGTGCACGCGATGCACAAACGACTTGAGATCGTCTCCATGGAGCGCGTGCGCAACGAACTGGATCGTTTGATGATCACCGACAGCCCGAGTGCCGGTCTGTGGTTCTTGGTCGACACCGGACTTGCCGATGTGTTCCTTCCCGAACTGCGATTAATGCGCGTCGAGCAGGATCCCATCCATCGTCATAAGGACGTTCTCACACACACCATCGCAGTCGTCGAAAACGTGAAACCGAGTGCCGCACCCGACTTCGACTTCCGTCAAACGCGTCTTGCGGCGCTGTTCCACGACATCGGCAAGCCACGCACGAAGTCAATCAAAGATGGCAAAGGCGTCACCTTCCATCATCACGAAGTTGTCGGTGCACGCATGACCCGCGACCGTTTGCGCGCACTGAAGTATCCGAACGACGACGTCGAAGCCATCACTGAGTTGGTGGCGTTGCATCTTCGCTTCCACACATATCAAATGGGTTGGACAGACAGTGCCGTACGTCGGTACGTGCGCGACGCGGGCCCGTTGCTCTCTGAGTTGAACGTCCTCACACGTTGCGACTGCACGACACGCAACGAAAAGAAGGCCGTAGCTTTGTCTCGTCGCATGGACGAGTTGGAGAATCGCATCGCCGAATTGGCAGAGCGCGAAGAACTCGCCTCACTGCGACCCGAGTTGGACGGTGCCACCGTCATGCAGATTCTCGATCTCACTCCCGGTCCGGCTGTCGGTGCTGCGCTCGAGTTCCTCATGGACATCCGCTTGGAAGAAGGTCTTGTCGGTGACGACGAAATTCGCCGACGTCTCCACGAGTGGTGGGCGGGGAACAAAGAGCGAGTGTCTGAATTGCGCCGTTCGCCTCGCCGTCGAATGAACTGACGCGACGCTGCGTCAAGAACCGAGTTTGTGCGCGCGCAACACCAAGGTGCTCGGCACGACGGCCCGTGGCTCGCGCATGGACGACAGTTCGTGCATGGCATTGATCGCGAAGTTGGCACGTTGAAGTGACATGACAAGGTTGCCGATACCGGGCGACTTTGATCCGTATTTGTGTCGCGCAGTCGGGTCAGAACCCTCGAAGATGTCGGCGGCCGGATGAGTGATCGCCAATACGAATGACGCCTCGGTCTTCAAAAGTCGATGCACCTGGCGGAACAGGCGGGCGATGTCGTTCGTGCGCGACACTTGGTGCACGCAGACGACCAAGTCGAAAAGTGAACTGGTCGCAAATCCCAAATCCGCAAGTTCATTGCGGTGGCATTCGACCTTCACTTCAGCTTTCTCGGCGGCTTGACGTACTTTCGCAATCTGGGTGTCGACAGGGTCGACGGCAATTGTGCGCGCACCTTTCAGCGCGAGTGCGACACTGTTAGGAGTCGGACCATACACACCGAGTTCCATGACGCGTTTCCCCCGAATGTCACCGCACAAACGAAGTTCGCCGTCGGAACTGACGTCGGCTCCGTACGACACTTCGGGTCCGGGCATGACCGCTCTCAGCAGACCGCCCGTGGGATCTGACATGTCTCTACTGTACGACTTCTCGCGACCGAACGGTTATTCTTCGCGTACATGACGTTCAGTGCCAGCATGTTGCGCGGAGAAAACGGTGTCGTCGATCACCGTCTCGCGCGCAGGGCACTCATCAACGAAGTGAAGCGTGGACGCATCTCGAAGGACTCGGTGTGCGACGCTCATCCAGAACTGATTCGGGCAGCACGGAACCTTGGCGAGGAGACATCGACGCCATGTCCGATCTGTGATGAGGTGAACGTGGTGTTATTGACCTACGTGTTCGGTCACGGTCTTCCGAAGCACGGTCGTTGCATCACCAAGCGCAGTGAGATCACATCGCTACAGAAGATGCCGCACGACTATGCCGCATATGTGGTGGAAGCGTGTCCGTCGTGTAGCTGGCATCACTTGTTGAGAGTGTTGCCGGTGAGCGGTCGCAGACCTGCTCAGCGTCGCGGCGCGACGTCGTCCTGATCGGCGCTACGCGCCGACATCGACGGTCAATCCGCCAACACGTGCGGATAATGAGTGCGGCAGGAAAAGCACCACATTTCAATGTCATCTTGTACTGACTGCGCGGGTTTGGTGTCCCAGTCCTCGGGCACCACATACATGCGGTGTACTGCAATGACGTACTCGTCGGTTGACCCGCAACTGTGACACGCACCCTTCCCAGCCCCTTGATCTGACGACATGACGTTCAATCTACGGTTCGCCATCTGGCGCGTTTTGGTCCGCTCGACCTGTACGCGAGCCACCCTGGTGGGGCTTTGATACATCCCTGTGGCACGGTGACGACGTGCCGATACGCTTCGTCCGTCATATTCACCCTGCCCCCACGGGGGCCCCGAGCACACACTCGGGTCCGAAGGGAGGTCACACGCAATGCGTGCTTACGAACTAATGGTCATTCTCAGCGGCAAGCTCGATGAGAACACTGCGCATGGTTGGTTGAAGTCCATCACCACCAACGTTTCTTCTGTCGGTGGAAAAGTCCACGGCAATCCCGACTGGTGGGGCAAGCGTCGTCTTGCGTATCCCATCAAGAAGCAAGACGACGGCTACTACGCCGTCTTCAACATTGTCGCGCCCGCAGGCGCTCTCGACGAAGTCGAGCGCGGCTTCCGCATCTCCGACGATGTGTTGCGTCACAAACTGCTCCGTCTTCCAGATTCCGAAGCTGCTCGTCGCGGCTTGGTGTCGGCAGCCTGAACGGTCACATCGGCATAACGGCCCACAGAACTCACACGTAGGAGCATCACATGGCAGACAACACCATCACAGTCGTCGGAAATCTCACCCGCGATCCCGAACTTCGTTTCACAACCGGTGGACGTGGCGTCGCATCGTTCGGCATTGCCGTCGGTCGCCGCTATCAGGTGAACGGCGAGTGGCAAGAACAAACGTCGTACTTCAACATCACCGCCTGGGGAACACTTGGCGAGAACGCAGCGGCAACCCTCACCAAGGGTTCACGTGTCATCGTCACTGGTCGTCTCGAGCAGCGCGAGTACACGAACCGCGACGGCGACAAGCGCACTGCAATCGAAATCGTCGCCGACGAACTCGGACCGAGTCTGCGTTGGGCAACCGCGCAGGTCGAGCGCACACCGCGCGACGGTGGCGGCAGTGGCGGCAGTGGTGGCGGCGGCCGCACCGGTGGTGGCGGAAGCCAGCCAGAGCCCTTCTACGCAGGCGACGAAGAGCCCTTCTGAGGCTCGAACATTCATAACGACACATTTCATTTAGAGGCACACAGTCATGACAAGCAAGAAGAACAAAGCGCGACTCGCGAAAGAATCGAGCCGCCGAATCAAGAAAAAGTCCAACCCACTCCCAGGTGACAAGGTCGAGTTCATCGACTACAAGGACATCAACCTGCTGCAGCGGTTCATGACCGACAGGTCAAAGATCCGCGGTCGCCGTCTCAGCGGCGCCGACCAGCAACAGCAGCGCGAAATCACGAACGCCATCAAGAACGCTCGTGAGATGGCCCTGTTGCCGTATACCAAGCGCGTCACCAGCACCCGTGCACCACGCGGTGAGCGCCGTGACGATGATTCAGGCGAGACTACCGAGCAGAGCATCGACGCGAAGTACGCCGAGCTCGCCGATTCAACGCTCGACGAGGGCATCGACGAAGTCGTCGAGACCGCAGAGACAGTGGAGGCATGATCATGAAGGTCGTTCTTCGTTCAGACATTGCCGGCGTCGGTCGACGTGGCGACATCGTCGACGTGTCCGATGGGCACGCGCGCAACTACCTTTTGCCCCGCGGCATGGCCTTTGCAGCTACTCCCGGAGCCGTCAATCAGGCCAATGCCATGCGCAAGGCACGGGATCTTCGCGAGACCGCCGACCGT
Organism: Actinomycetota bacterium; assembly: GCA_005789925.1. GTDB lineage: Bacteria > Actinomycetota > Acidimicrobiia > Acidimicrobiales > Ilumatobacteraceae > UBA2093. The sequence continues at coordinate 5,608 of SXWG01000204.1, forward strand.
GAGGCCGCCCAGACCATCGCTGGTCAGTTGAAGGATCGCACCCTCACCATCACTGCCAAGGCGGGTGCCGAGGGACGTCTCTTCGGCTCGGTCACCGCGGCCGACATCGCCGATGCGTTGTCGAGCCAGGCCGGCATCGAGGTCGATCGCAAAAAGGTGGTGTCCCAGCCGATTCGTTCGGTCGGAGCTCACACCGCGGTGCTGCGACTCCATGCCGACGTCGAGTGCAATATCGCCCTCAACGTCGTTGCTGGCTGAGGTGAACAGGTTCCTCCACAGGCAATCCACAGGCTGTGAGGTCTATTCACAGCCCTATTCACATGGAATTCCCAGGGTTACACCCCTAGCGGTCCACAGCCTTGGGCAGGCAGGGTAAGGGAACCCATGGCCACCACCGAATCTCCACGACGTGCACGTTCCACCGCGAACGGAACTGCGACACGTAGCGACCTGCGCGTGCCGCCGCACAACGTCGATGCAGAGAAGTCGTTGCTCGGTGCCATGTTCTTGTCCGACGAAGCCATCGGTGTGTCTGTCGAACGCAATTTGTCGGCAGACGATTTCTACAAGCCCGCGCACCAACATATCTTCGACGCAGTGCGTGCATTGGTGTCGTCGTCCGAGGCGGTCGATCCTGTCACGGTCGGTGACGAGCTACGACGCGCTGGTCTCCTCGATGAAATAGGTGGGCTCGACTATCTCGTCGAATTGCAGAACGCCACGCCATCGGTCAGCAGTGCCGAGCGTTACATCAAGATCGTCCAAGACACAGCGACGTTGCGCAAACTCATCCGCACCGCAAGTGAGATCGCCGACATCGCCTACAGCGAGCCGTCAGACATCGCCACAGCACTCGACTCTGCCGAGTCACGTGTGTTCGCAATTGCCGAAGACACAGTCGTTGACACCATCAAGCGCGTCAGTGAACTCACCGATGAAGTCACTGAGATTCTCGAAGCGCGTTACGACAACAAGAATCCCATCACCGGTCTCCCCACCGGGTATCACGATCTTGACGAGTTGTTGTCAGGTCTTCAGCCTGGCACGTTGAACATCGTCGGTGCTCGACCTGCAATGGGCAAGTCAGCGTTCGCACTTGGTGCAGCTGTCAACGCAGCGAAGAAGACCAATCGTCCGGTGTTGTTCTTCTCACTCGAAATGTCAGCGACTGAACTGACACAAAGAATTCTGTCTGGTGAAGCCATGGTCGAGTCCGACCGCCTGCGTTCTGGCCGCCTTCAAGACAGCGACTGGACGAAGTTGTCGAACGCGGTCAATCGTCTCGACATTCCGTTGTACATCGACGACAACTCACAGGTGACCGTCATGCAGATACGACAGAAAATTCGTCGTGTCGCACAACGCGAAGGAATGCCTGTGCTCGTGGTCATCGACTACTTGCAGCTCATGGGTGGTAGCAACAACTTCGAGACCCGTCAGTTGGAAGTCAGTGAAATCAGTCGAAATCTGAAGTTGCTGGCGCGTGAATTCGGTATCCCCGTCATGGCGCTCAGTCAGCTGTCACGCCAATTGGAAACGCGTCAGGACAAACGTCCTCAGTTAGCTGACTTGCGTGAATCTGGTGCACTCGAACAAGACGCTGACGTCGTCATGTTCATCTATCGCGAAGAAGTGCACAACCCCGAAAACCTCAACGCTC
>SXWG01000205.1 GCA_005789925.1 Actinomycetota bacterium
AGCCGCTCGGCAAGACTCTTTACAACAAATTGAGTCGGGCAATCCCCATAGCCCGGCCAAAAGAACCCACTGATGGTCCCCCACCATCGGGTTTAGGTTGAGAGGCCCCGCACCCCCAAGCGGGGCCTTTCCCGTTGTGGCGTTAGCCTCCCGTCAATGAGCGGAGCAGCCGCATTTTTTGACCTCGACCGCACGCTGCTGGCTGGGGCATCAGGTGAAGTGGTCTCGCGCGCCCTGCGTTCTGCCGGAGTCGTGAATCGTGACATTCCTGGCGAGTCATTGGTCTACAAGTTGTTCACGGTCTTTGGCGAGAACCTTCCGTCAATGGCGCTCGGTCGCCAAGCAGTGCACGCATTCAAGGGACACAGTCAGTCAGCGGTGCGCACTGCGGCGGCCGCGTCAGTGGCAGAGCTCACTAAGCGTCTGCAACCGTTCGCACTCGACGTTGTGCGCGATCACCAACGACATGGTCGACTCGTCGTGCTGGCAACCACCACGCCCCGTGATTTGATCGAGCCGTTCGCCGTCGCGATGGGCTTCGACGATGTCGTCGCAACGACCTACGAGGTCGACGATGAAGGTCGATACACCGGTGAGATCGTCGGACCTTACGTGTGGTCAAAAGGAAAATTACAGGCTGTGCGCGAGTGGTGCTCTGCTCGCGACATTCGTATGGCAGATTGTCATGCCTACAGCGACAGTGTCTACGACGAGCCACTCTTGTCGTCAGTAGGGCACCCGACGGCTGTCAATCCTGACGTTCGTCTCGCTCTTCTCGCGACCGCTCGTCGTTGGCCGGTCGTCGATTTCTCGACACCTCCCGGAGTGGTCAAGATTCCGGTCGTCGGTCTGGAGTTGCAGAAGGTGGCTCTTCAATTCACTCGGCCCGAGTTTTTTCCATATGCACGTTTCGACGTCAGTGGAATTGAGAACATCCCAACATCTGGTGGAGCGCTGTTGTGCGCTAACCACCGCAGCTATTTCGACGTCGCCGCGGTTGCCATGATCGTGGCGCGAAGCGGACGTACGGTCCGTTTTCTCGGCAAGAAGGAAGTGTTCGACGCTCCGGTTATCGGTCCGATCGCTGCTGCGATGGGTGGCATCCGTGTCGATCGTGGAACCGGTAGCGATGAACCGCTTCAGGCTGCCGAGCGCGCACTTCGCGCAGGAGACATGGTGGCAATCATGCCGCAAGGCACCATTCCGCGTGGTCGAGCGTTTTTTGATCCCGACTTGAAAGGACGGTGGGGTGCGGCACGCATGGCGTCTGTCACCGGCGTTCCGGTCGTGCCGATCGGCTTGTGGGGAACAGAGAATGTCTGGCCGCGAAACTCCCGTCTGCCGAACATCGCGAACGTGACATCACCACCGACGATCACCATCAAAGTTGGCGCACCAGTCGCGTTGTCGCGCATGTCAAGTGAAGTCGACACGTCACGCATCATGAACGCGATCATGTCGCTGTTGCCGCCCGAGGCTCGCGAGCACAAAGAGCCGACCGCAGAAGAACTTCGTCGCGCCTACCCTCCGAACTACGTGGGTGATCCAGAAGCAGAAGTCACGCGGCGGCCGGGTACCGACTGACGCGAGCTACCGCTGTCGCCACACGAGACAGTGCGGTCTATTTTTGGTCGGCGACTTTCTTGCGCACGATGTTCAGTGCAGAACCAGCCTTGAACCACTCGACCTGCTCGTCACTGAAGGTGTGTTTGGCTTCGAACCCGATCGTGCGACCGTCGGCTTTGGTGATGCGACAGCTGACTGGCCGATCCGCAACAGGGGGCAAGTTCAGCACACTGATGCGGTCTGTCTCCTCGATCTGGTCATAGGTCGCAGGGTCAGCGAACGTGAGCGGCACGAGTCCTTGCTTCTTCAAGTTCGTCTCGTGGATTCGAGCGAATGACCGAGCAAAGATCACGACGCCACCGCGAAAGCGAGGCTCCATCGCGGCGTGCTCGCGAGAAGAACCTTCGCCGTAGTTCTGGTCTCCGATAGCGCACCAACGGATGCCCGTTTCGCTGTATCGCTTCGCGATGTCGGGGTAACTGCGTCGTGCGCCATCGGTGATGTCGAGACCTTCACCAACGGCGCCGCCGTATGCGTTCACTGCGCCGATGAACAAATTGCCCGAGATGTTCTCGAGGTGACCGCGATAGGTCAGCCATTTGCCGGCTGCAGAGATGTGGTCGGTGGTGCACTTGCCCTGTGCCTTCATGAGAATCGGCAACTCGACGTAGTCGTTGCCGTCCCATGCTGGGAACGGCTCGAGCAACTGCAAGCGATTGCTCGTTGGGCTGACCTCGACGACGACCTTTGACCCATCTGCAGGTGGGGCCGTGAACGTGTCGACGCCGGGGTCATAACCACCGGACGGCAGCACCTCACCAACGGGTGGATCGAGGCGTATGTCGGTTCCATCGGGCGCAGTGATGGTGTCGGTCGTCGGGTCGAAATCGAGTCGTCCGGCGAGAGCGAGCGCGATGACGGTGTCGGGACTGGTCACGAAGGAAAGAGTGTTCGCAGAACCGTCATTGCGCTTTGGAAAGTTGCGGTTGAACGAGTTGACGATGCTGTTTGGCTTGGCAGTCGTGTCGGCTGCACGTTCCCATTGTCCGATGCACGGTCCGCATGCATTCGCAAGAACGGTCGCACCGATTGCTTCCAGGTCAGCCAGCAAGCCATCTCGTTCAATGGTGGCACGAATTTGCTCACTGCCAGGTGAGATGAGCAGTTCTGTCTTTGCGCGCAGTCCTTTGGCGGCTGCTTGACGCGCCACCGATGCCGCACGCGTGATGTCTTCGTAGGAAGAGTTGGTGCACGAGCCGATCAGTGCGGCACTCACCTCGAGCGGCCAATCGTTTTCGCGTGCAGCGGCTCCGATACCTACGCCGACAGAATGTGCGCGATCGGGGGAGTGCGGCCCGTTGATGAGCGGCTTCAGCTTCGACACGTCGATCTCGAGCACGCTGTCGTACTGCGCACCATCGTCTGGGCGCAGGTGGTCGGCAACTTTGTCTGCGGCATCGGCAATCGACTCACGTCCGGTGGACTTGAGATACATCGACATGTTGTGGTCGTACGGAAAGACCGAACAGGTCGCACCGATTTCGGCACCCATGTTGCAGATCGTCGCCTTGCCCGTCGCCGAAATCGAGTCGGCTCCTGGCCCGAAGTATTCGACGATTGCACCGGTTCCACCTTCGACGGTGAGTTGACGCGCCACTTCCAAGATGACGTCTTTGGGGCTCGCCCAACCAGAGAGCGTTCCGGTGAGTTTCACTCCGATTACTTTTGGCCAACGGACATTGAAAGGAAATCCGGTCATCACGTCGACGGCATCGGCACCACCGACTCCGATCGCGACCATTCCGAGGCCGCCGGCATTCGGTGTGTGGCTGTCTGTGCCGATCATCATTCC
>SXWG01000206.1 GCA_005789925.1 Actinomycetota bacterium
CTACAGCGTGGTGTTGCTCGACGAAGTCGAGAAGGCTCACCCTGATGTCTTCAATGTGTTGCTACAGGTTCTCGATGATGGTCGACTCACCGATGGACAGGGTCGCACAGTGGATTTCACCAATGTGGTGCTGATCATGACGAGCAACTTGCCGGGCGAACCCATCGATTACTTCCGACCGGAGTTCGTGAATCGCATCGATGAAATCGTGCGATTCCGTACACTCACGCAAGATGACCTTGGCGCGATCGTCGAGATTCAGCTTCAACATTTGATTGACCGAATGGCAAATCGCCGCATCACTCTTCAGGTCACTCCGGCAGCGAGAGTGTGGCTGGCAGAGCAGGGCTATGACGCCGTGTTCGGTGCTCGACCGTTGAAGCGACTCATCCAGAAAGAAATCGCAGATCCATCGGCAGTGTTGATACTCGAAGGCAAGGTTCCAGAAGACGGTGCCGTGCGTGTCGACGTCGACGGCGAGGTCCTGTCCGTCACATCTGTCGAGGCGATCGCTCTCAGCTGAGTCGTCGTCGAACGGCGTTCCCATGCGCAGGGAAGCCTTCATGCGCCGACAGCGCTTCAATTGACGGCGCAAGATCGCGCAGTGCTCTCGCATCGGCACGAGCAACTGCCGTGCGCTTCATGAACGTCTCGACGGTGATTCCTGACGACACATGCGCAAAACCGCTGGTTGGCAGTGATGCCGGACATCCGATCATGAAATTCGCGGCACTGAAAGGAGTGTGCTGCCCGACGAGGATTTCACCCGCATTCACGATTCCCTCGACGACATCGTCGATGCGTGTGGTATCGACCGCAACCTGTAGGTGTTCGGCTGCGAAACGATTGGCGACGTGAACGGCTGTGTCGAGTGTGTCCACCAACACGGCACCACCATTGTCGCCAAGTGACGCATGCGCTGCTGCCGCACGTTCCGGTGGTAAGTCGGCGAGTTGTACTGATAGGTGAGCATCGACCTTGTCGATGAGTTCGGTCGAATCAGTGACGAGTACGACCGTGCTGTCCGTGCCATGTTCGGCTTCAATCAACAAGTCGGCAGCCAAAAGGTCAGCACGTGCAGTGGCATCGGCGATGACCAAGCTTTCAGTGGGCCCGAGCAGCATCATCGTGGCAAGTCCATGTCGTTGCATCTCTACTTGTGCGATGGTCACTGCCGGGCTACCTGGTCCGACGACTTTGCGCACTTGCGGAATTGTCTCTGTGCCGAAACCAAGCGCAGCGATGCCAGCAGGTCCGTTGACTCGGAACACATCGCGAAGACCGAGTAGTCGACACACCACAAGCACCGCCGGGTCGACCTCACCTTGGCCACCTGGAAGAGGAGGCACGACGACAACAATCTTTGGAACGCCAGCGACCACCGCCGGTACTCCGAGTTGATAGGCGACAGAGGGATAACTCGCCTTGCCACTTGGCACGAACAGGCCTGCACTCGAGATTGGTGTCACCTTTTCACCGGCGGTGAGACCGGGTTGAATCTCGATCGACCAGTCGGACATGCGTGCAAGCAACGCATCGTTGAAGCGACGCACATTGTCAATTGCTTCTCGCAGTGCTCGTTCGGTCTGTGGGTCGACCGTTGCAGCATCGATTTCATCCCCGGTCACTCGCAGCCGGTCGGGGTTCATTCTGATGCCGTCATGGGTGGCAAGTGCATCGCAGACGGCCTGGTCACCACGTGCTCGGACATCGTCGATGAGCGCGCAGATTGATTCACGAAGTCTGGCGTCGAAGATGTCGTTGAGGCCGCGCCGACACAGCGCGTCTCGCTGGTCCTCAGTGAGTGCTGACCACACTTGGCGTCGAAGAACCGCTGTCACCGATGGGAAACCTACCGGTCAGTGCCTTCATGCTTGAGCCGAATTACAACGGTAAGCCGCTAGAGTTCACTTACGTTCCGAAGGAGGAGCGTTCATGCCCGTCACCACAGTCGTCGGTACCCAGTGGGGTGATGAAGGCAAGGCCAAGGTCATCGATCTTCTCGCCGCCTCGCAAGATTTCGTGGTGCGGTACCAAGGCGGGCACAATGCCGGACACACAGTGGTCGTTGGAAGCGAGCGTTACGCTCTTCAGCTCATTCCAAGTGGGGTGCTGTACGAAACGGTCATACCCGTCATCGGTAACGGAGTCGTCGTCGACCTGCCGACGTTGTTCAAAGAAATCGATTCCTTGGAAAGTCGCGATGTGAACTGTGTGCGGCTGAAAGTGTCAAGCCAGGCTCATCTCATTTTTCCGTGGCATCAAGCGATCGATGCGGCGATGGAGGCTGGGCGTGGTGACGGCAAGATCGGCACCACGCTGAAGGGAATCGGGCCTGCGTATGCAGACAAGGTGCGCCGTGTCGGTATTCGTGCGGGTGCGGTGCTCGATCCACAGTCGTTCGAGTCTGCAGTGCGTGAGCGTGCAAACGCAGCGCAGAAGGAAATCACCATGTTGGGCGGTGAAGCAATCGACATCGACGCTGCAGTCGCTCAGTTCGTGGCACTTGGCTCGCGATTGGTTCCGTACATCGCCGACACGGTGAACATGTTGCACGATGCCAAAGATGCGAAGAAGCGCATCTTGCTCGAGGGGGCACAGGCGACGTTTCTCGACATCGACCACGGCACGTACCCGTTCGTCACGTCGTCAAGTCCCACGTCGGGCGGCGCAGCAGCAGGAACTGGGCTCGGCCCACGAGACATGACGCGCATCGTCGGAATCGCAAAGGCCTACACCACGCGCGTTGGGTCTGGTCCGTTCCCATCTGAACTCACCGATGAACTCGGTGATAAGTTGGTTGACATCGGTCGTGAGTTCGGCACTGTCACGGGCCGACGCCGCCGTTGCGGGTGGCTCGACACCGTCATGTTGAAGCATGCGGTGCGAGTGAACTCGCTCACTGATATCGCGCTCACGAAACTCGACGTGCTCGACACTTTCGATGAAGTCAAGGTGTGCGTCGGTTATAAGTTGAACGGCGTGGCACTCACTGGCTACCCGGATCGCAGCGAACTTCTCGACGACATCGAACCGGTCTATGAGACTCTTCCTGGCTGGGAGGCCTCGCTGAGCGGGGTGTCGCGATTCAAGGACTTGCCCGAGAGCGCACGTGCGCTGGTTCGTATCGTCGAGCGAGAGACAGGTGTACCGGTCAGCATCGTCGGCACCGGTCCGGAACGCGATGCAGTCATCGTGCGTGACGATGTGAAGGTGCCGGCATGATCCACAGATATTCGCTTCCAGACATGGCGGCCATCTTCACCGACGAGGCACGCATGCAGCGTTGGGTCGAAGTGGAAGTGTCGGTTCTTGAGGCGCTCGCACAAAGTGGTGCAGCATCACGTGAGCATGCGGCAGCGTGTCGCGCCAACGCACCGACAGTCGGTGCGGTATTCGTCGCCGAAGTCGCCGAGCGTGAGAAGGTCACTGACCATGACGTGGCGGCTTTCGTCGACGTCTTGCAGCAGAGGGTCGGAATGCCACATGGGGCGTGGCTACATCATGGGTTGACGAGCACTGACGTAGTCGACACCGCGCAGTGCTGGGCCTTGCGCGACGCCGCCGACCTACTCATCGAGGCACAGTCCGACCTCATCGAAGCACTTATCGAACTTGCTCGTGATCACAAGGACACACCGATGATCGGTCGCACACACGGCATTCACGCCGAGCCCACGACGTTCGGAGCGAAGGTCGCCTTGTGGGCACTGCAGGTCGACCGTGATCGGCAACGCATGATGGAGGCTCGCGCGAACATCGCCGTGTGCAAGTTGTCCGGTGCAGTCGGCACGTATTCGAACATTTCGCCCGATGTGGAAGCACACGTGGCCGATCATCTCGGCCTCATCCCCGTGCCAGCGACACAGGTGATCGCCCGTGATCGTCACGCCGAGTATCTGTGGGCGTGTGCGTCGACTGCGACGACACTCGAAGCCATTGCTGTCGAACTTCGACATTTGCAGCGCACAGAAGTTGGCGAAGTTCGCGAGGGCTTCAAGGCGGGACAAAAAGGTTCGTCAGCGATGCCACACAAGCGCAACCCCATTTCTGCCGAGACGATCACGGGTTTGTCACGAGTGGTGCGGTCGCATCTGAATGTCGGTCTGCAAGACGTCGCCTTGTGGCACGAGCGAGACATCTCACATTCGTCCGCCGAGCGCATCGTGTTGCCAGACGCGTCGTTGGCCACTCACTACATGTTGCGTCGCATGGTCCACCTCGTCGCTGGGCTTGAAGTCGACGCGCAACGGATGCGCGTGAACCTTGACTTGCTGAACGGAGTGGTTTTCTCACAGTCGGTGCTGCTCACGTTGGTGGAAAATGGTGCCACGCGTGATGATGCGTATCGCACTGTGCAAGAAGCGGCTTCCCAGGCGATGCAGCAATCACGTGCATTCCGGTCAGTCCTTGAAGGCAACACGGCACTCGGGTTGACGGCAGCACAACTCGATGCGGCATTCGATCTAAAGCGCGTGTTGCGACATGCATCTCGTTCGGTCGAGGCTCTCGAACACCTCGACTGAGATTGTTCGGGTTCGACCGAAGTCACTCTGGCGTGATGCCAGCCTTCTTCAGCACCATAGGTGACACGCCGAACTCGGTCCATGCACGCCAGCTGATGTCGTTTCGTTTGCTGAACGATTTCGCCACCTTCACGAACTTTGCTTCAGCCTGAGCCACTTCTTCCTTAGACTTCATCGCCTTCAACTCTGTCGTGAGGTTGAGTCGTTCTTGAACGAGACGAACACGTGTCAACGCGTCTGCAACTTCGATTCCATTTGCGATCTTGTCGAGTCGACGAGCAATTGACTCGGGCGTGCGCCGACGACCACGTCGAGGTTTTGTTGCTTCGACGATGTCGAGGTACTCACGGATGATGCGTCCTTCGGTGCGCCCGTTCGCGAGAGCCCGCTTGTGGCTGTCAGACATCGCAGTCGCTCGGGCCCGCTTATTCGCAGCGGAGGTCTTCTTTGATGCCGCGGGGCGGCGACGGGCAGCCATTTCATGAAGGTAGCAAGTCGAAACTGACTGTTTCGTATTTAGTTTCAAGACGAAACCTATTCGCAATACTGAAAAGCACCGACAGGTAGGGTCGAACCAATGGTGTCGACCAATTACCCCCATACCCCTGCCGGGTTACCCGTCTTGGACCCTCCGCGAGCGGCCCTTCGTGACCATGTGTTCGCCCATTCGCTGAAGACGGGTGACTTCACGTTGAAATCCGGGCGCAAGAGCACATGGTTTCTCGACACCAAACAGACAGCATGTCGAGCTGACGGCATCGTGCTGGTGGCTGATGTCGCTCTCTCACTGATACCTGCGTCGGCGACTGCGATCGGTGGTCTCACGATGGGTGCCGACCCAGTTGCATTCGGTGTAGCTGCTGTCGCAGCCACCCGAGGTCGTGACCTTCGCAGTTTCAGCGTGCGTAAGGAAGCAAAGGACCACGGCGTCAAAGGTCGAATCGCAGGGGCATTGCAACATGGAGACAACGTCGTCATCACCGAAGACACCGTCACTCGCGGAACATCCATCTTTGAAGCTGTCGACGCCGTGCGTGAGTTCGGTGCAAATGTCGTTCTCATCACTGTCATCGTCGACCGTGGTGGCACATGTGCCGACATGGCAAAAGCAGCTGGCATCACCTACGCACCTATGCTGACTGCACCGGACTTGGGATTCGAGTTCGGGTCATAAATCACCCCTCTCAAAAGTGAGTCGTCTCGTGAAAACTCGTTTGCTCGTCGTCGTGGCAGCCCTTGGGAGTCTTTCCGCGTGCTCCAACGACACCGCACCAATCGACACGACCGCTGTGGCGAGCGTCGACACCGCCGTCGATTCGACCATTGCAATTCGAGAGAACGTCACCATCTCTGTAACGGTTGGCGTCGACTCCGGTGCAGAGCGCATCGAGCAGGTCGCACTCGGTTCAGAGGTGACCATCTCACTCGTGAATCCGAATGAAGAAGACGAGTTCCATCTGCACGGTTATGACTTGTCACCGGGTGAGACGCCGAAAGGTGAGACTGCGACCATTACATTCACCGCAGACACAGCTGGTGAATTCGAAGTCGAGAGTCATCACACCGAAGACGTTCTCGTCATCATCAACGTGTCGTGAGTTGATGAGGTCATGACTCTCGCTGAGCTTTTCACGCTGTCACCACACGGAGGCGATGTGTATGTCGGGCAAGGCCACGTGTATCCGTGGGGTGGCTTGTACGGCGGCCACATCGTTGCGCAAGCGTTGCGTGCGAGCAGCCTCACAGTTGACGACGGTTTCGTACCGCATTCGCTGCGTGCGTATTTCATCCGTCGTGGTGATTTCAATGAACCGGTTCGTTACGAAGTCGACCGCATTCGTAACGGTCGGTCCTTCTGCACACGCCGCGTTGTCGCGCGTCAGGCAATCGGTGCGATCTTGAATCTTGAAGCGTCGTTCCAAGTCGAGGAGAAATCAGCAGAGGCTGCACCAGTGATGATGGCTCCGAATCTTCCGCACCCCGACAACTTGGCCGATGACTCATGGAGCCCGTACTTCGATCGTCGTATGGTGCCCTACGAGACGATGGCGGCAGCAAACAGAGACGGTCGTGGAACGTCCGCAGGTTGGTTCCGTCTCAAACAGAGTTTCCACAATGACGAATTGATGAATCAATGTGCACTTGCCTACATCTCCGACGATCTTCCGACCGATGCAGTCGTGCAAGCGGTGCCGGAACTGATGGCAGTGTCAGGACAGGACATGTTGTTCTCGGCAAGTCTCGATCACACAGTGTGGTTCCATCGGCCGGTGCAAGCCGACCAGTGGCACTTGTATGAGATGAGTTGCTACACCTACATCGGTGGTCGCGGTATCGCGTTCGGTTACGTGTTCGCCGAAGACGGCACTCACGTGGCGACCGTCGCACAAGAAGTGTTGGTGCGACTCAAAGAGTCGAGCTAGTCACTTTCGTGTACTCCTGGTTGAAGTGACCGCTTTCGACTTTGGGTAACCCAAGGACGAAAGAAAGGGCGACGCGTCTTGCGTCGCCCTTTCTCATCCGCTAGGGAACTTATAGTTGCGCCTTCGAACCTGTCGAGCGGCACAATCGACATGATGTCGAGGAGGATGTCAGATGCGTCCACCTCGGCGACGGTCAGCCTTTTGTGCGGATCTGAAAGCCGCACTTCGACGCAAGCGACTTGAAGGTGCGCTTCTGAGCTTTTGTCGGCGAACCGTTCGATTTGGTCAGACCATTTGCCTCGACGCAGCTCTGGTTCTGCGCAGACAACTTTGCATACTGTTTCCAGATGCCGCAGGCCTTCGTGGCTGCCCGTACCGATGCCTTTCGTTCGGCTTTCGTGGACGACGAAGAGATTCCTGCGAGAGCAGAGTCAAGGCACGATTGCTGTTCTGAGGTCAGGTTGACCAGACGCGATGCCGGACCACCCTTGGTGCCTGATGTTGCGGAGGCGGATCCGACACCGCTTGCAAGCAAGGTTGCGGCTGCGACTGCAGTGCCAATTAGCGCCTTACGAAAAGTGTTGGTCATGGGGAATTCTCCTTTGATTGAGAGCCCGGTAAGTTCCGGACACACACCATGTTGCCCGACGAGTCTTTATTGTGCCGTTTGGGAACCTTTAGGTTTCCTTCAGATGCGCAAGACACTTGACGGTCTTAAGTTTTCCTTAAGGTTCATGCTTCATACTGCATGTGTGAGTTCTGGCGGCGCTGACACTCGTGTGCTTGTGGTGGATGATGAGGAGAACATCTCCTATCTCTTGTCGGTGGCCCTTCGTAATCACGGTCTTGAAGTTCAGACAGCAACATCTGGGGCAGAAGCACTTCAGCTCGTCAGATTGTTCAATCCTCATCTGGTCATACTCGATGTGATGTTGCCAGATCGTGACGGTCTGGCCGTCTTACGGCAGATGCGCCGTGAATCAATTGATGTACCTGTCATTTTTCTTAGCGTTCGTGGCGCGGTTGATGACCGCGTCACCGGATTGGCACTCGGGGCAGATGACTACGTGGTGAAGCCGTTCTCCTTAGAGGAGGTTCTTGCGCGGGTTGACGCACAGTTGCGTCGAGTCGGGCGCGACAAGCGGCGGGCGCGATACGAAGTTGGTGGTTTGGTTCTTGATGATCCGTCTCACCGCGTTTGGGTCGATGGAGAGGAAGTCCATCTCTCACCGACAGAGTTCACTCTGTTGAGGTATCTCATGGCTCACGAGGGCACAGTCCTTAGACGTGAGCAGATACTCAATCATGTCTGGCAATACGATTTTGATGGGCATTCCACAATCATCGAGCCGTTCATGAGCGGTCTCCGCAAGAAGCTCGAACGAAACGGTCAACGCCTCATTCACACTGTTCGTGGTGTGGGCTACACAATTCGACAGTCCTGATGTCTCTGTACCGCCGTCTTCTTCTCGCCGTCACCGTCGCGACAGTGGCGATTGCGGTCTGTTGTGTGTCGGTCTACCGCTTTCAGCAAGGTTTTGTCTCTGAGAGAGTCGACGATCGATTGATGAATCTCGAAGAATCGGTTCAAGCAGTTGTACGAAAACTCACCACCACAGATCGCCGATAACCTCTCATCGAGACAGCTCTTTCTGATGTTTTCGTCGGTGAAATCATGCCAGACGGGGAGATCGAGACTTTGCTCGCTCCCGTCGATCGGCCTTTCGCGAAACCGGCTCTATCTGACAGGCCACGTCTGTATCAACCGCGAACTGTAAGCACGAATGAAGCCGATAGCCATATGCGCATTCTGGTCACAGACATAAATGGTGGAAGGGAAATCGTCATCGGAATTGCTCTCGACGAGAATCTGAAGAACCTCGCGACACTTCGACGTCTGCTGGCAGCTTTGTTCCTAATTTCAACAGCAGTGATCATCCTGGTGTTCTGGTGGGTTGTCGTTCTCGGCATAAAACCAATCAGAGGGATGGTGGAAGCCGCGAGAGCGGTCGCGTCTAAGGACCGACGCGTTCGTATGAATGTTCAGAACTCATCTGTAGAGACAGCCGAACTAGGCAATGCAATAAACAAGATGATTGATGAACTTGAGTTGTCGGAGCGACGAATGGCAAATTTCGTCGCAGATGCATCGCATGAACTTCGTACTCCTCTGACGACTGTGCGGGGATACCCAGACTTGTATCTGTCTGGCGCCTTGAACCGAGATGTGGATATCCGTGACGCGATGTCACGCATCAGCTCTACTTCGGCCCGCATGTCGGGCATCATCGAGGACTTGCTCGCTTTGGTGGTGGTGGGCGAGACCACAGCGCTCGTGCCCACATCGATTGATGTGGGCGAATTGCTACAACAGTGTGCGGAGGAGGGACACATTCTCGATCCATCGCGGACGTTCTCAGTGCTGTGTGAGTCGGGGTTGACACTGTCATCTGATCGTGACCGCGTGATTCGTGTCGTCATGGCTTTTGTCGAGAACGCTGTCGTCCATTCTCGACAAGGTGGAGCCATCGAAATCAAGGTCCAAAGACTCGATGATCGCATCAGAGTTGAAGTGTCTGATGATGGGCCTGGCGTACCACCATCGCTTGTCAGTCACATTTTTCAGCCATTTGTAAAGGCTGATACCGCACGCACGCAGCGTGACACCGGTAGTGGACTTGGACTAGCAATTGCGTCTCGGCTCGTGGAATTGATGCGTGGACAAATCGGTGTCGACACAAATCCGAACAAAGCAACGTTCTGGTTCACACTTCCGTCGTGACGCACTCGTGCGCCAATGACGACAAATGGTGGTCGAGAC
>SXWG01000207.1 GCA_005789925.1 Actinomycetota bacterium
CGGGTCACGCACCATGTCGACAGATGAGTCACGCGGCGGCGGAGCAGGGCGCCGCGCACGCTCATCGGTCGGGTCCGTGCCAATTGTGAGACGTCCCGGACGCTGCGTCGGGGCACTTGGCTGCTGGAACGTCGCCCACACATCGGGCTCACCGTCCGTGTCGTCAGACAACGTCGGAGCTTCGCCAGTGGGCGGCTCAGTCCAATGCGGTAGTGACCCCGTGGTGTCATTGCCAAAACTAAGTGCTGGTTCGTTCGTCGGCTCGTCAGCGAACTGAACGCGGCCGAACTCGGAACCAAAGTCGGTGCCATACTCGTCACCAGTTGCGTCACCAGCCGTGATGTCGCGATCGGTATCGTCACGCCTGCGCCAAATGTCGTCGCTCATGTTTTTCCCCTTTCGGGTCGATTGTGGGTCCTCGAGGCCTCACACCTCGAGGAGTTCTTGTTCCTTGCGTGTCACGGCCTTGTCAATGGTCTCGATGTGCTCGTGCACGACTTTTTCGAGATCCTTCTCACCACGTTCAAGTTCGTCTTTCGAGACATCACCGTTCTTCTCGGCCGTCTCCATCGCTTTGCGTGCATCGCGTCGGATGTTGCGCACTGCGATGCGACCATCTTCTGCCATGTTCTTGACGACTTTCACATATTCCTTGCGACGCTCTTCAGTGAGGGCCGGAAAGTTGAGGCGAACGACCACACCGTCGTTGTTCGGCTGCAAGCCGAGGTCGCTCTCACGAATCGACTTTTCGATGGCACCCATAGCCCCGCGGTCGTGCGGTTTCACCACGAGAGTGCGGGCTTCTGGCACCTGGAAGCTGGCCAACTGCTGTAACGGAACCATCGACCCGTAGTAGTCGACTTGGAGACGCTCGACGAGAGCGGCGTTTGCCCGACCGGTGCGGACGGTGGAGAACTGACCCTGGACGTGTTCGACAGCCTTTTCCATCTTCTCGATGGCTTCCAAGATGGCGTCGTCAATCACCCGACCAGCGTACCGACTGGCTCCCCACCGAGGATGGACACCACATTCCCTTGCTCCAACAGGTTGAAGACGACGATGGGAAGGTTGTTGTCCATGCAGAACGTGATGGCTGTCGAGTCCATGACTTTCAGGCCCTTGGTGATGACATCCATGTGACTGATGCGGTCGTAACGGACCGCATTCGGGTCCTTCTTCGGGTCTGCGGTGTACACCCCATCCACTCCGGAATGGGTTCCCTTCAAGATTGCTTGCGCATCGATCTCTGCGGCGCGTAGTGCAGCAGCTGTGTCGGTGGTGAAGAACGGGTTGCCAGTGCCACCAGCGAGAATCACCACACGGCCCTTCTCGAGATGCCGTTGTGCACGACGACGGATGTACGGCTCAGCGACCTTGGGCATTTCAACAGCCGTCATGACGCGACTCTGCTGCCCAACCCGCTCGAGTGCATCTTGCAACGCAAGACCGTTCATCACCGTCGCGATCATTCCCATGTAGTCAGCTTGCGCTTGGTCCATGCCCTGACCGGCGCCTTTGATACCGCGCCAGAAGTTTCCGCCCCCGACCACGATGGCGATGTCGACACCGTGCTCAGAGCGCGCCTGTTTGATCTCTTCCGCGACCTGTTGCAGCACTGGTGCGTGCAAACCAAAACCGGTTGGTTCCGCGAGAGCCTCACCAGACAATTTGAGAACGACACGAGACCACTTCGGCCGGTCGGTCGTTCTGGCAGCCATCAGCCGATCTCCACCTGCGCGAAGCGCACGATGGATGCTCCACCGATGAGCTGCTTGATGGTGACTTTGTCGTCCTTCGCATACGCCTGCTCGAGCAGACAGATGTCTTTGAAGAAACCACTGAGACGACCTTCGACGATCTTTGCGATGGCTTGCTCGGGTTTGCCTTCGTTCCGCGTGAGTGTCTCGAGAGTCGCACATTCTTTGTCGATGACATCGGCAGGTACGTCTTCCTGCTTGAGATAACGCGGACGTGCGAATGCGATGTGCACAGCGACATCGTGGGCCAACTCGTCGTTTGCGCCCGACATCTCGACCAAGACACCGTTGACGCCGCGTCCACCCTGCGCGTGAATGTACGAACCCACGACATTGCCCGATGCGGCGGCCATCTGCACGACTTCGCCCAGTTCGATCTTCTCTTTGAGCGTGATCTTCAGGTCCTCGAGTTGCGCCGATCGCTCGGCGACCGCGTCGGCCCCCTTGGCGATGACCAACTTGAGAAGTTCATCACCTTCTGCTTTGAAGCCGTCGCTGGCAGCGACAAAGTCGGTTTCACACTTCAACTTGACGATGGCGCCAGTTGTCCCTTGGACGTCGAGTGCGACGAGACCTTGGGTGTTTTCGCGATCGTCACGCTTCGCACTTGCGGCGAGACCCTTCTCACGCAACCACTGCTTGGCGTCGTCAAGATTGCCGCCAGTTTCTTCGAGCGCCTTCTTGCAGTCCATCATTCCGGCGCCAGTGGCCTGACGAAGTGACTGCACATCTTTGGCGGTGAACGCCATCGTCACTCACCACCCTCTGCTGGTGCTTCAGCTGGGCTGGTCTTTTGTGCGGCAAGACGGGCTTCGCGATCTGCTTGTGCCTGTGCGGCCTGACGACGAGCATCGGCTTGCTGTGCTTCAAACGCAGCGACTTCTTCAGCAGACTTCGGGGCTGCTGCAGCGGCAGCAGCAGGGTTGCGCTTCTGCGCGATGAAGTGACCTTCGATGACTGCTTCGGCGATGACGCGCGCCATGAGGTCGTTCGCGCGGATCGCATCGTCGTTACCCGGGATCGGGAACTGAATGAGATCAGGATCGACATTCGTGTCGACGACCGCGATGACCGGAAGTTTCA
>SXWG01000208.1 GCA_005789925.1 Actinomycetota bacterium
CCGTTTTTGCGACGTCGGTCGCGTACAAAGATGAACGCGCGAACTTGGGTGCGGTGGTGAAACCGATCTGGTTGTTGACGACGAGGTGAATCGTTCCGCCCACGCGGTAGCCGTTGATGTCGCTCATCGCGAGACATTCGGCGACCACGCCCTGACCGGCAAATGCCGCGTCACCGTGAATCAGGATTGGCAAAACGCTGAACGCGAGCGGCGGCTCGATCGTGTCCTGCATCGCACGTGCCATGCCGAGCACGACGCCATCGACAGTCTCAAGATGGCTCGGGTTCGCTGCAAGTTCGACCGGCAGCGACGACCCATGGGCCGACTGATATGTGCCCTTGGCACCGAGGTGATACTTCACATCACCACTTCCCTGCACCGAGTTCGGGTCGACGTGACCTTCGAACTCGCGGAAGATCGAGTCGTAGCTCTTGCCCATGATGTTGGCAAGAACGTTCAAGCGACCGCGGTGCATCATGCCCATCACGGCATGGTCAAGTTGCTCGTCAGCAGCAGACGACAAGATCGCATCGAGCATGGGGATCATTGACTCAGCGCCTTCAAGACCAAATCGCTTGGTACCGACGTACTTTGTGGCGAGGAACTTCTCGAACGCCTCTGCGGCATTCACCCGTTCGAGAATGCGCAGTTTCTCATCGAGAGTCGGTGTGAACGTGACACCCTCGACTTTTGACTGGATCCACCGTTGTTCGGCAGTGTCTTGGATGTGCATGTACTCGATGCCGATGGTGCGGCAGTAAGCATCGCGTAACACTCCGAGGAGATCGTCGAGCTTCATCTTCGTGCTACCTGCGACTCCACCGGTGAGGAACTCCCGTTCGAGGTCCCAGATGGTCACGCCATACGTGGCTGGGTCCAGCTCAGGTGGCAACACCGGCTCTTTCCAACGCAACGGATCGAGGTCGGCGATGAGATGACCGCGAACACGGTGGACTCGCACGAGAGTGCTCACTTGCATCTGCTTGTGCATGAGCGATTCTTCGCGATTCAACGGGCTCACGTCAGTGCGCCATTCGACGGCCTGGTACGGAATGTCCAGGCTCCTGAAGATTGCATTGAAGAAGTCGTGCTCGCCGAGCAGACACTCATGCACGTGCTTCAGGAACGCACCGCTCTCTGCACCTTGGATGATGCGGTGGTCGTACGTGCTCGTGACGGTGACGACTTTGGACACGCCCAATGCGTTGAGCGTCGCTTCGTCACTTCCTTGGAACTCTGCCGGATAATCGATTGCCCCGACTCCGACAATGACACCCTGGCCGGGCATCAGGCGTGGTACCGACTGCACCGTGCCGATCATTCCGACATTGGTGAGGCTGATGGTGGCGCCTTGGTAGTCATCGACGGTGAGTTTGTTCGCCTTGACCTTACGGATGAGGTCGTCGTATGCGACGAGGAAGTCGGCAAACGACATCGCGTCAACGGCGCGCAACACCGGCACGACGAGCGAACGACTTCCGTCGGGCTTTTCCATGTCGACAGCGAGACCGATGTTCACATGCGGATTACGGGCAACCTGCGGCTTGCCGTTCGCATCGGGCACGAACGAGTTGTTCATGTTGGGCACCGCGTCGGCGATCGAGCGGACGATGGCATACGCGATGAGGTGCGTGAAGGAGACCTTGCTCAATCCGTGACGCGAGCGATAGTCGTTGATGACTTTCCGGTTGACTTCGAGTAGTCGCGCAGGAATGTTGCGGAAACTGGTCGCAGTCGGAACTGTGAGACTTCGCTCCATGTTCGACACGATCGTGGCACCAACCCCGCGAATCGGCTCAGGCGTGACATTTGTGGCGACCGGTACTGAAGGCGTGGTCGCTGCTCCGTTCGTGGTGACTTTGGGTGCAGGGGCTACATCAGGAGCAGAGCCATGTGACGGCGAAGTCACGGGCGCGGCGACTGGAGGGGTTGACCCCTCACCGTTCGACACCACATGTGTGCCGTTCCCCCCGGTCATGATGCTGCGATAGTCGCTGAAGAACTCACGCCAGGCCTCACTGACAGACGTGGGATCGGCCGTGTACTGCTCGTACATCTCCTCGACAAGCCACGAATTGGCTCCGAAATCCTGCTGTCGATCGGCGATGTCAGTCATGTGCTGCCTCGATTGTGGTTGCGCGACGACGTTGTCCCGCGTAGCCAATGGTAGTTGTGAAACTTGTCCTCGCTTGTGCCACACGAGCGCCTTCTCTGTAGATTTCGACACATGTGGGATTCGCGATTACGTGTCAAAACCCTCCTCCTCGGAGCCAGCATCATCGCCAGCACCGCTGCGTGCGGCGGAGGCTCGTCTTCTCCCGCCGAGACAGTGCCGCCTGGCGCGTTCGTGGTTAAGGCCGTGCCGACACTTCGTTTCGATGCCACTAAATATGGCCCGATCGCCGCAGGCGAGATCACCTTCGGTTACGTCAACGAAGACTCCATCCGTCACACCTTGATCATTGCGAAGGACGACCAAAAAGTGCCGAACTTCAAGTTGGTCATCAACAAAAAAAGTGACGTCGACTCAGGTCCGGTCACTCTCGACGCTGGCACCTACACGCTCATCTGCGACGTCCCAGGTCATAACAACATGAAAGCGACGCTCGTCGTCGAATAATCTCTGCGGCCCTCGCCACCTACCCACGGAGATCGTCAACTGACGGAGATTCGCACGGTCTTTTTCGTCGTCTTCGGCTTCGGAACACTCTTCGTCGCCTTTGGGGTCACTGAGATGGTGACCGAGCAGGAACCTGCTTTGACACCCTTCACCGACGTTCCTGACAAACTGCAGAACTTCTTCGACGAAGCCGCCAGCGTGAGTGACACTTTTGCCCCGGCCGGAATGGTCATATTCGCAGCTTTAGCGATCACAGTCCGACTCACGAGTTTGCCCACTCGAACCGCCGGTGCAGTCGTCGTCGTTGGGGCAATCCTTGTTGTTGCGATGGTGGTCGTTGTCGTCGTCGTAGCCGCCGTGCCCAGCGTCGAAACTTTCATCGTCGGAGCGGAATAATCAATCTGCGGAAACACGACTTTCACGCCTGAGTCGCTGATTGCAAAGGTGGCGGCCACGGACGATGTCGAACCCGCCTTCTCGATGGTGCCGGCAAGCAGACGTTTCAGTGCTTCTTCCGTCTTGTCCACCTTCCATTCCGTCAAGATTCCGTTCGGGAGGAAAGCAGTGAAGTTTCCGGTGTGAAGCGTGGTGCCATTTGAGAGACGGTGTGGAGCCGCCGTCTTCACCTCGAGAGATTTGGTACCGGCTGCCTCATTTGACTTGATCGAGGGGAAATGGAAATACGTCGCATTGGTCGACACCCATATCGGACCCGGGACCGTGGCTGCATTCCCAAACACGAAGGTCTTGGTGCGGGCAAAAAACGTGAGTGCATCGGCCGCGGCTGTGTCGACATTGCACACCACGAACTGCATGCTCGGAATGCCACAACGATTAGTCCACGGCTTTGTCGCATCATCGTCTTTTTCCGTGTCGAAGTTGATGTGCTGTGAAGCAGAATCGATGGCAATCTTCGCCGGCTTTCCCTCAAGCGTCGCAGTGAGGTTTTGACCGGACATGGAAAAACTCATCGAGCCCTGGTCTGACACCAACACGCTGTATTGCGGTACTGCGGTCGTCTTGTATTTGAAAATAACCTTGATGGAATCGGTCGCGGACAAGGCGGGTGACAGGTCCAATTTCCCTGAATTTCCGCTCTGATCGACAGGTCGCTGACCAGAACCGAAATACTCTTCATTCAGCGTGGCGCCAGACGGCACTTAATAGGCATTGATGAAGGACTCATATCCCGCGATATCGACCGATGACGTGTGCACCTTGTATGCGCTGACGCCGGCCAAGAATTTCACGGTACTGGGAAGCGCCGAACCATCAGACTTGGTTGCGGTGTAACAGAAGTTCGTGACTGCCCCGCCACATTCACCCATGCGCACAAAATATGCATCTGCACCATCTTGAACATGACATGGTTTCGTATTGCTTGTCGTGGCACATGACGACGTCTCGTTCTCGTAATACGGAGCTGGGTCAGCAGCGTGGCCGACCGATACCGGTGACAAGACAAGTGTTCCTGCGCCAAGCGCCACAAGGCCGAGAATGCGCAACGTGCGAAACATGGAATCCCCCAAACCGGAGTGATACCCCGCTGCGCTCAAAGATAGCAAACGGCCATGAAAATCACGATGACGAATGGAAACTCAGCATTTAGGGAAATGCAAACGGGCCGCCCACTGGGCGGCCCGTTTATTGATATCTCGTTGAGATCAAGCGAGCAGAATCTCTGACAACAGCCAGAGCACCAGCCAGAGGATGCCACCTGCGATCAGAGCGTTCTTGTGGCTCTCGTATGGCCAGAGCAACTTGTTCGTTGCAGCCGTGCCACCGAGCAAGCCGAGAGCGTTGATCTGCAGAATCGCGATGATGGCGCACGCCACGATGAAGAACGTCCAAGCATTGCTCGACGTCGCTTCCCCGAAGGCGCCGTTATAGAAGTGGGCTGCCCCGACCATGTAGAAGAGCATTGAGAACGAGAAGATGACGTTC
>SXWG01000017.1 GCA_005789925.1 Actinomycetota bacterium
CACAACGGTCATCGGGCCCGAGGGGCGACCGCTCGAGGTGCAGATCCGTACGAAAGAGATGCATCACCGGGCAGAGTGGGGAGTTGCGGCGCACTGGGCCTACAAAGACGGCAGTGATCCCGCCGACATCGACTGGCTAGGCCGCATCATCGACTGGCAGTCCGAGACGGACGACCCGACGCAGTTCATGGAGAACTTGAAGTCTGATCTCGAACAAGAAGAGGTCTTCGTCTTCACACCTAAAGGGCGCGTCATCACCCTCCCTGTTGACTCGACTCCTGTCGACTTTGCATACGCGGTGCACACCGAGGTCGGACATCGTTGCATCGGGGCGCGGGTGAATGGGCGTCTGGTGTCGCTTGATCACCGCCTTCGTTCCGGTGATTCGTGTGAAGTCTTCACGTCCAAAGTCGAAGATGCCGGCCCATCGCGTGACTGGCTCGGTTTTACCGTGTCTCCGCGAGCGCGAAACAAGATCCGTCAGTGGTTCTTGCGTGAGCGGCGCGAAGACGCCATCGAGGCGGGCAGGGAAGAACTCGTCGCGGAGTTCCGCCGCGAGGGACTTCCGGTGCAGCGCATGTGGGAGTCAGAGGCACTCACCCGCGAGATGGAGTCAGCCAATTACGGCGACCTCGACGCACTTCTTGCGGCTGTGGGAGAAAACCATGTCTCGGCGCGTGGACTCGCACAGCGTGTTGCGCGCGCGATGCGCGGTGACCATGGTGACGAACGATTGTCGGTCACGAACCGCGTCGACATCGCAGACCATGGTCGACGCGGTGCAAGTGGCATCCATGTCGAAGGCATGGACGATGTTCTGGTGCGTTTGTCGCGGTGCTGCACGCCGATGCCAGGCGACGAAATCATCGGCTTCGTCACCAAAGGCCGCGGAGTCAGTGTTCATCGCGACGACTGCGCGAATGCTCTGTCGCTCTCTGCCGACCACTCCGGGCGACTCATCGATGTCGAATGGTCAGGACCGGTGGAGGGTGCACGCTTCCGGGCCGGTGTCGAGGTGGTGGCGCTTGACAGGTCACGCCTCTTGCGTGACGTGTCGAATGCATTGTCTGATCAACACGTCAACATCGTCGCTTGCAACACATTGACCGGTGCAGATCGTGTCGCCAAGATGCGCTTTGAATTCGAACTCGCCGACCCGAACCATCTCGAGTCCGTGTTGCGCACCATCAAGGGTATTGACGCTGTGTACGACGCATATCGCATCGTTCCCGGCGGAGGCGCGGACTAGCCTTCGCACGTGCCCACATTCCAGACGAGCCCTGGCACCAGGGACATCATGCCGCCAGACGCGGCTCGCTGGCGTCGTTTCTCTGATGTGTTCGCACGCACGGTCGAAGACGCCGGGTACGCCTGCATCATCCCTCCGATGTTCGAAGATCTTGGCGTCTTTCGACGTCTCGGCGAGGCAACCGACGTCGTCACGAAAGAGATGTACGACTTTGAGGACAAAGGTGGTCGACACATTGCGCTTCGGCCGGAACAGACGGCGAGTGTGTGTCGGGCGTTCGCACAGCATCGTCCGGCGACGCCGTGGAAGGTCTGGTATTCCGGCCCGAATTTTCGGTATGAGAAGGCACAGGCGGGGCGGTATCGGCAGTTCGACCAGGTCGGAATCGAAGTGTTGGGCACTGATGACCCAGACATCGATGTTGAGGTCATCTTCCTCGGGTGGGATTTCTATCGTCGCCTCGGGCTGTCGAACATCACACTGATGGTCAATTCGCTCGGCGACACCACGGATCGACAGCGATATGTCGACGCACTGGCGGCTCACTTCGCTTCTCGCGCGTCGACATTGTCCGAAGAGGCACAGCGCACGCTCGAGAAGAATCCTCTGCGTGTGCTCGACTCGAAACGAGATCAAGACAAAGCAGCCGTTGAATCAGCGCCGCTTCTCAAGGACTTCCTCAGCGAGGACGCTCGATCCCACTTTGCACGAGTATGCGAGGGCCTCAAAGAACTTGATGTTCCGTTCGTCGTCAATGACCGACTCGTTCGTGGACTTGATTACTACCGGCGTACGACGTTTGAGTACGTGTCGACCGCACTCGAGTCCGCCCAGAACGCCGTTGGTGGCGGCGGCCGTTACGACGGCTTGGTGGAAGAAATCGGTGGACCCGCAACGCACGGCATCGGATTTGCCCTCGGCGTCGATCGCACACTTCTGGCGTGCGATGCCGAAGGAGTTTTTCCGGCCCCTGATGCGTCGGTCGACGTCTTCATCGTCGATGTGGTGGACGGGCGACAGGCGCGAGCGCTGACGCACGATCTACGGCGGCTCGGTTTCTCCGCGGACCGGGCCTTCGACGGGCGGAGTATGAAGAGCCAAATGAAGGCAGCCGATCGAAGCGGAGCAAAAGTTGCGATCATCGTCGGTGAAGACGAGGCGTCATCGGGACCATGTGTCGTCCGTCGACTCGATTCTTCTGATCAGGTTGTCATTTCACGTGTCGACCTCGTTGACTATCTCGGGTCACTCGGACTCACCCCCTCTACTGAAACGGCCTGAAACCATGACGCACGACCATGCGGCGACGACATTGCGAACACACACGTGCGGTGAATTGCGCACCGATCACGTCGGTCAAACTGTGTCACTCTGCGGTTGGGTCGCCAAGCGACGCGAGCATGGCGAGAAGTTGGCATTTGTCGACCTCAGAGATTTCTCTGGGGTCATCCAATGTGTCGTCGACAACGACGTCGATGTGCGCAGTGAGTGGGTCGTGCGTGTCACCGGCGTGGTGCGCGAGCGGCCGGCCGGAACCGAGAATGCATCATTGGCGACGGGCCAGGTCGAGGTGGGGGATTGCCGCGTCGAGGTGCTGAACATCGCTGAGCCGCCTCCGTTTCCCATTGATGCTCGGGCGGACGACGTCGATGAAGGAATCCGTCTTCGGTATCGCTATCTCGACATTCGTCGTGAGCGAATGCAGCGGAACCTTCGAATTCGTGCGCGGGTCAATTCAGCGATCCGATCGGCAATGGAAAACCAAGGTTTCGTCGAAGTAGAGACACCTTTTCTCATGCCATCAACTCCGGAAGGTGCACGCGAGTTCCTGGTCCCGTCCCGCAAAGAACCAGGTTCTTTCTTTGCTCTTCCGCAGTCTCCGCAATTGTGGAAGCAATTGTTGATGGTCGCGGGCGTCGACAGGTACTACCAGATCGCACGGTGCCTTCGAGACGAGGATCTTCGCGCTGACCGTCAATATGAGTTCATGCAGCTCGACGCCGAGATGTCCTTCGTGACACAAGACGACGTGCTGGCAGCCATCAGCGAAGCAGTCGTGGCGGCTGCAGAGTCCGTCACTGGCGTTCGGCCACCGCACATCGAACGCATCACGTGGCGTGAAGCGATGGAACGTTTCGGTGTCGACAAACCCGACCTTCGTTTCGGCCTTGAATTGGTCGAGTTGACCGACGTCTTTTCTTCAACTGAATTCAAGGCATTCGCCGGGGCTCCATCGATCAAGGCCATTCGCGTCGATGCAGCGACATATCCCGAGCACGCTGCCTATGGTCGAAACAAACTCGACGGGCTCACCGATCGGGCCAAGAAGCTCGGTGCAAAGGGTCTCGTGTGGCTGAAGGTCGTCGATGGCGGGCAAGTCGAGTCGCCTGTCGCCAAGTTTCTCTCCGACGCCGAGCGCACAGAATTGCTCGCACGCACCGGAGCAGTCACTGGCGACTTGGTGCTCGTGGTCGCTGACGAGTGGATGACGACGTGTGAGGTGCTCGGTCAACTCCGTAACGACATCGGACGACCACCAGTCCACGAAGGTCCGTATCGCTATGTCTGGGTGGTCGAATTTCCACTGTTCGTCGGAGTCGATCCGAACACGGGACGTCCTCGTCCCGGCCATCACCCGTTCTGTCATCCGCATCCCGATGACATCGACAAGTTCGAGACCGACCCACTGTCCGTGCGAGCACTTGCCTATGACCTCGTCCTGAATGGTTGGGAGTTGGGAAGTGGCTCGATCCGTATCCATGAACCTGAGTTGCAACGGAAAGTGTTCAACGCGCTCGGGATCGCGGACGAAGACGCTGACCGACGGTTCGGCTTCTTTCTCCAGCCGTTCAAGTACGGCGCCCCGCCACATGGCGGATTTGCTTTCGGGATCGACCGTTTGACGGCGATCCTTGCTGGTGAAGAGAACATTCGCGAGGTGATCGCGTTC
>SXWG01000209.1 GCA_005789925.1 Actinomycetota bacterium
AATGGCCTGCCCCTGTGGCTTGAAGATGCCGCCATTCGCGGACAGCAAGTCAGAGCGCTCCATGCCGTCCTTGCGGGGCATCGCGCCGACGAGAAACGCGGCGTCCGCGTCGCCGAATGCGACATCGGCCTTGTCGGTGCAGACCACGTCTGTGAGCAATGGGAACGCGCAGTCATCGAGCTCCATGCGCACGCCCTCGAGCGCACCGAGTGCGGGCGTCACCTCGAGCAATTGGAGAACGACCGGGGCCGATGGGCCAAATACGGCTCCCGACGCGATTCGGAACAAAATGGCATATCCGATCTGGCCGGCAGCACCGGTGACCGTCACTCGTATTGGGTTCGTCATGACCTCTAGGGTAGGCGCAGAGGCCCTTTAGCGACCTAATGCACCGAGAATCTGGGTGATGTAGACGTCACGACCAGCGTCACTGAGGTGCACACCGTCGGCAGCGAACAGACCCTTTCGATCCGCAGTCAGTGCGAACCAATCGAGAATTTGCACGTTCGGATACGTCGACGGCAGCGCGTTGATCAGGTTGTTGTTCTTCTTTTCCCACGCAGAACCCGGGATGCGGTTCGTCAACACCACCACCCGCCGAACCTCAGCAAGTGGTTTCATCGCCGATGAGACACTTGCCTCGCTCATCGGGCCATTCGTTCCCAAGTGAATGACCACGTTGTCGCCCAGTTCACCCGTCGACTTCAAATAATTGAAGATCTGTAACGACTCGCGAAACTGACGGTTCTTCTGGGCGTCGACCGTCACACCTTTGGCGCGCAACAAGTTGGCAGCGCCAAGCATGACGGAGTCACCAACAGCCAACACATCGATCTTCGTGGATGGGCTGACACTGGGAGTGGTGACACCAGTCGATGCGGTGGGCAGGGACGTCGTTGATGCCAGCACATCGGTGACAGCGTCTTCGTTCTCATTCAGTGTCGCGGTGATGTCGTCTTGCTTTACGTCAGCAGTCGCGAGTGAAGCCACCGCAAAGATGGGCAACAAACTTGTCGCGACGATTCCGATCGTGACGCGCTGACGAAGTTCCGGGCGAGCCCTGACACCTTTCAGGAAAGTTCCACGTCGAATAGGAACTTCGATGTAACGGTATGACACCTCGGTGATGACCATCGTGACGGCCATGAGCCACACGAACTGCGACACCGTGAGTGGTTTGCCGGCAATTTTTCTGTACGCCTGGAAGACTGGCCAGTGGTACAAGTACAGACCATACGAACGCAGCCCGACCCACACGAAGAGCGGATTGCCGATGACCCAACGTCCGAGGTTCGACCGTGGATGCGTGACAGCCACGATGGCTGCGACGGATGTAAGACCGATGAGGAAGAAACCACCCTGAAAGAGCAGGTCATAACCCTGGCGACCGTTGTCGACAGTGACGACGACTTCGCGGAACGTCCATGCCATCCACCCGAGCGCGCCGACCGCGAGTACCCCGAGCAGGTCGAGCGGTGCAGCTGCGTATGCCACTCGCCCACCAATCAACTTCCAGGGACGCCACACACATGCGAGTGATGCCCCAAGCAAAAGACCGCTGGCGCGGCTGACGGTGCTCAGATACAGAAAATCGACACGCAGCACATCTCGACCAAACAACGTGAAGTATTGCTCTGGTGTCTGCTCGATCGTTCCGATGGTTCCGGGCCGATACATGAGCACCGAGAACACGGTCAGTGCCACTGCGATAGTGAAGAACCACAATCCGAGTGTCGGAAGTGACCGATGACGGACGCGGCGCAGCAGCAAGAACATGACGAAGGGCCACACGATGTAGAACTGCTCCTCCACCGCCAGTGACCAGAGATGACGTAGTGGAGCAAATGCGAAAGCGTCCGAGTACGACGAGCCGGTCCACACCTGGAACCAGTTCGTCACATATGTGAAAGCACCGATGACATCACCACGAAGCATGCCAAGACGGTCAGCATCGAAGAATGCGCAGTACACAGAAATGCCCACCAGCAATGTCCACAGTGCGGGAAGCAATCGACGCGCGCGACGCCACCAGAAGTTCCCCAACACGACGCCTCCGGTGCGCTCACGCTCAGCGATGAGCAACAACGTGATGAGGTATCCGGAGATGACAAAGAAAATCTCGACGCCGATGAAACCTCCGCCGAGCCACGAGTGGTTGGCGTGGTACATGATGACGGCAAGGACGGCGATCGCACGTAGACCGTCGAGACCTGGGATATACGGCACGACTGGTCCTCGGCGTGTGCCCCACGCTGGCGTACCTTCTGTCGTTGTGATGATGGTGCTCACGATGTGGTCAGCCGACGGGCAGCCCGAGTTGGGCGTAGATCTCCCGTGTCGCAGTGGACTTGTTCAGCGTGTAAAACTGCAGTCCGGGTGCGCCAGCTTCGAGGAGTGCGGCACACAACTCGGTGGCTGCTTCGACTCCGATGTCACGTACTTCTTCCGGTGTTGCGCCTCTCTCAAGTCGTTCACGCAGCCATGCAGGAAACGCTGCCCCTGACAACTGAGCCATGCGCTCAACCTGTGCGAGGTTCGTGACCGGCATGATTCCTGGCAACACAGGTTTGTGTACTCCGAGGTCAGCAAGGTCGTTCACCAACGACTGGTAGTGCTCGACATCGAAGAAGAACTGAGTGACAGCAAAGTCAGCTTGCTGCAACTTCGCGGCGAGGTGACGTCGGTCGGTGGCGAGATCCGGAGATCGCGGGTGTCCCTCTGGATGAGCCGCCACACCGACTGACATCGTGGCAATCGAACGCACATGCTCGATGAGGTCGGTTGCATACACATAATCACTCGGACGAGTGTCAGCAATGTCTTTGGGTGGGTCTCCTGCAAGCGCCAAGACGTTCTCGACTCCTGCGCTCACGTACGTGGCGATGATGTCTTCGATTTCAGCCCGTGAATGACCCACACACGTGAGGTGCGCCATGGGTGGAATGGACGTCTCGCGGCGCACCCAGAGCACAACGTCGCGGGTGAACTCACGCGTCGTGCCACCGGCCCCGTATGTGACGGACACGAAGGAGGGAGCCAAGGGTGCCAACTCGGCGATTGTCTGACCGAGTGAGATCTGAGCCTGCACGGTCTTGGGCGGCGAGAACTCGAATGAGAATGTTCGACCTGCTGCGAGTAGGTCTGCGATGCGCGCCACTTCGTCAGTCTACGACGGGGCCACGGGGCTGCCGTGGCAGACCCGACGGTCGTCAGTGACGAAAATGACGCATGCCGGTGTGGACCATGGCCATGCCATGTTCGTCGGCTGCAGTCGTCGATTCATCGTCACGTTTGCTGCCACCTGGCTGCACCACGGCAGTGACCCCTGCACGACCCAACTCATCAATGGTGTCCCGAAAAGGAAAGAATGCGTCACTCGCAGCAACGGCACCAACCACACGTTCACCTGCACGTTTGAGGGCAATACGCGCAGCGTCCACTCGATTTGGTTGTCCACCACATATTCCGACCGCGACACCATTTTTTGCCAAAACGATGGCGTTGCTCCATGTTGCTGCGACGACTTTCCACGCCAACAACATGTCGGTCCATTCAGAATCGGTCGGCGTGCGCTTGGTGACGACTTCATGTTCGTCGAGCGGTTGATCGACGTCGTCGATTGTCTGGACGAGTACTCCACCGTCGATGCTGCGGACATCGAGTCCGGCGTTGTTGAATGGCGCTCCGGCCTCATACACACGCAGTGAGTCCTTCTGGGTGAGCACATCGAGTGCGTCGGCGCTGTACGACGGTGCCACCACGACCTCTGTAAACACCTCAGCAATGGCGCGCGCCGTGGCTTCGTCGATCTCACGATTGACTGCGACGATTCCGCCATATGCGCTGACGGGGTCGGCGCCGTGGGCCCGTGAGTACGCATCAAACGCGGAGTCGCCAAGCGCAACACCGCAGGGGTTTGCATGTTTGACCACGACTGCTGCAGGTTCCACGAATGAGTTCACCAACTGCCACGCCGCCTCTGTGTCGAGCACGTTGAGATACGACATTTCTCTGCCGTTCAACTGCAGCGCACTGTCCCACCAACTCTCCACACCCGGACGTCGATAACGGGCACCTGCCTGATGAGGGTTCTCGCCGTACCGCAACACTTCGTCGCGCTCAGCCACAATGGTGAGCAGGGTCGGAAGTGAGATGTCGACGGTCTGATCAAAGTCGGAACCCATCCACGCAGCAATGGCCGCGTCATACGCGCTCGTAATGCGGAATGCCTTCTGCGCGAGTTGACGACGCGTGTGAACACTGAAATCACCA
This sequence comes from Actinomycetota bacterium, assembly GCA_005789925.1. Classification (GTDB taxonomy): domain Bacteria; phylum Actinomycetota; class Acidimicrobiia; order Acidimicrobiales; family Ilumatobacteraceae; genus UBA2093. The sequence goes on from SXWG01000209.1 coordinate 4,273, forward strand.
TGGCTGAGCATGTCGAGCACGGTGGCATAGTCAGCAGGGTCCACCACAACTCCTACTCGAGAGAAGTTCTTTGCCGCCGCACGCACAAGCGCCGGACCACCGATATCAATCAAGTCGACACTCGGATTTGATTGGAAGGGATACAAGTTCACTACGACGAGATCAATCGGCTCGATGCCGTACCGGGCCATATCCACCTTGTGGTCTGGGTCGTTCAGGTCGGCGAGAATGCCGCCGTGAATCGTCGGGTGAAGCGTCACCACACGGTGTCCGAGAATGGCTGGCAGTCCTGTCACATCAGCGACGTCTGTGACCGGAACACCAGCATCTGACAGGACCTTTGCGGTTCCACCCGAGGAGATCAACTCCCAGCCGAGTTCAGCCAGCGACGTCGCGAATTCGACGATGCCGGACTTGTCGTAGACCGAAAGGAGTGCGCGGGTCATTTAGCCAAGTCCCTTCACGATGTCTGCCATGAGCAAGCCAGCCTCAGTCGGATTCAACCCGACTTTCACACCTGCGTCGCGCAGTGCGTCCATCTTGCCTTGCGCAGTTCCCTTGCCACCCGAGACGATCGCTCCAGCGTGACCCATCTTCTTACCCGCGGGTGCAGTGACACCGGCGATGTACGCCGACATCGGCTTCGACACGTTCGCCTTGATGAAGTCAGCGGCTTCTTCCTCAGCGCTGCCACCGATTTCACCGATCATGATGATCGCGTGCGTCTCGGGATCCTTCTCGAACTCTGCAAGACAGTCGATGAAGGAGGTTCCTGGTACGGGATCTCCACCAATACCCACACATGTGCTGACGCCGATACCAAGCTGCTTCAGTTCATACAACGCTTGGTACGTGAGCGTTCCCGAACGCGACACGATGCCGACGTTCGGGCCCTTCGCTGTCGGAGGCTGAGCGATCTCGCCGGCAGTGATGCCGATATTGCACTTGCCGGGGCTGATGATTCCGGGGCAATTCGGACCGAGCAGACGAGTCTTCGTGAAGTCACGCTTCAACGTATTGAACGTACGAGCCTCGTCTTGTGCGGGAATTCCTTCCGTGATGCACACCACGAAACCGATGCCAGCTTGTGCAGCCTCGAGAATCGCCGCGGGAGCCGCCTTCGGAGGCACTGCAACGAACGAGGCAGTTGCGCCGGTTGCTGCGACAGCTTCGGCGACAGAGTTGAACACCGGGATGCCCTCGACGTCGGTGCCGCCCTTGCCTGGGGTGACTCCACCGACGACCTGGGTGCCATACGCCTTGTTGCGTAGTCCGTGGTACTTGCCTTGTCCACCGGTGAGGCCTTGGACAATGACCTTGGTGTTCTCGTTGACGAAAATTGCCATGGCGTCTTCCCTACTTCTTCGCGATCTCGACGGCGGCCTTGGCGGCCTCCAACATGGTGGGTTTGCTCACCAGCTTTGACTCGGGGATTCCTGCATTACGCAGAATTTCCCGACCCTCTTCGGCGTTCGTTCCGTCAAGACGAATGACGATTGGCGCACGTAGATCGACACGTCCGAGTGCTTCGACGATGCCTTTCGCCACTTCTTCGCCGCGCGTGATGCCACCAAAGATGTTGATGAAGATGCTCTTCACGTTCGTGTCGAAGTTGATGACTTCGAGAGCACTCGCCATGACATCGGCGTTCGCGCCTCCACCGATGTCGAGGAAGTTCGCTGCTGTGCCGCCGACTTGGTTGACGACGTCGAGAGTGCTCATGGCAAGTCCGGCGCCATTCGCGATGATTCCGACGAAGCCGTCAAGACCGATGTACTGAAGGCCCTTGTCACGTGCGAGCTTCTCGCGATCATCAAGCTCGACCGTCGCCTTGAACTCGTCCCACTCTGGGTGACGAAAATCTGCATTGGCATCGAGGCTGACCTTCGCGTCAAGTGCGTGCACTTCGCCAGTCGGCTTCAAGATAAGCGGGTTGATTTCTGCAAGGTCACAGTCACCTTCAGTGAAACAACGGTAGAGCTTCACCAAGATGTCCGCGACTCCGTCTTGTGCCTTGGCGGGAATCTTTGCGTCGATTGCTGCTTTCTTCGCGACTGCTGCCGAGAGACCCTCGACCGGGTTCACGTGCAACTTGACGATTGCATCAGAATCCTTCGCTGCGACTTCTTCGATGTCGACACCACCCTGCGCGCTCAACATGAGGAGGTGCTTCTTTGCCGCGCGATCGAGCGTGAACGATGCGTAGTACTCCTCGTCGATGTCAGAGGCGTGCTCTACCCACACACGCTTCACGACGTGACCCTTGATGTCCATGCCGAGGATGTTCCCCGCATGCGTCCGCACTTCGTCGGCATTGTTGGCAAGCTTGATGCCGCCTGCCTTGCCGCGACCACCGACCTGCACTTGTGCCTTCACCACCACCGGGTACTGCGAACTGTCCGCCACTTTCACCGCTTGGTCAACGGTGTCCGCGACGCCACCGGCTGACACCGGTATGTCGAAGCGCGCGAAATACTGCTTGCCTTGGTACTCAAAGAGGTCCACTCTTACTCCCTGTTGTCGAGTTCTTGTTCAAGCCACTGACAGATGCTCTTCAATGAAGAGCCAGGGCCGAAGATATTTGCAACACCTTGTTCTTGAAGCGCACGAGCATCTGCATCGGGAATGACTCCGCCACCGAAGATGAGGATGTCACCAAGATCACGTGCACGAAGTTCTTCCATCACACGTGGGAAAAGTGTCAGATGCGCACCAGACAGCAACGATAATCCGACGGCATCAACGTCTTCCTGAAGAGCGGTTTCGGCGATCTGCTCCGGCGTCTGATGCAGACCGGTATAGATGACCTCGAACCCATGGTCGCGCAGTGCGCGGGTGATGGTCTTGGCCCCACGGTCATGACCATCGAGGCCAGGTTTGGCAACGACGACTCGGTAAGGGCGCTTCACAAGTGTTTAACCCTACGCCGTGAGGCGTTTCAGCCACGAAACGACCACAATGGAGAGGTGGCTGGCTTCCGCTTGCGTTCCCCCTTGGCCCGTGCCGTGGCACCAGTACTGGCTGGAATTGCCTTTATCGCAGTTCTTTTCCTGGCCACATGGGGCGTGGCCGCGTTTATCTCAGATCGCGGAGAGAACATCACCAACTTGGGCTCGTCCATCTTCGAGGTCGGGCAGGTCGAACGTATCGCCAAGATTGTTGCCGATGACGGTCCGCTTCTCTTCCCTGATTTGAAGAGTCCCGCTGGAGTCCGCTCCGTCGTGCTTGATCACACCGGCGACGACGCGACCAAGGGTTGGCAGGTGTACTACGGCTTCCCTGCGGGACGAGACCCATCGTGTCTCGTCGAACATGTGAAAGGCACGCGAACGTTCACCGACTGCGACGACAACATCATTGACGTTGAAAAACTTGCCTTGCCCCCCGACGTGCGGCCTGTCGTCGAAAACCGCATACGGCTCTACATCGACCTCCGCGGTTAGCGGGCGGCGAGACTGTCGACCAAACGCACTGCGAACTCTTCACAGTGGGCGTCGAGCTTCGCGCGATGCAGCGCGAGGCCACCGATGACATCTGCTCCACGCGACGACACGGCACGTGTCATTCCGTCGAGCGACTTTCCGGGGTTTAATGCGAACGTGCAGAACACTGCTGCAGTTTTACCTGCCATCGCAGGAAGAGCACGCAGTTTGTCGATTGCCCACGGCGCTTGTCCGACAACAAACAAACCATGCACCCAGGTACCAACAAGTACGACATCGGCGTCTTGAATTCCTGCGAAGTCAGGCGACTTCACTGGTGACAACGAGGTGATCGACCAATGCTCTTGCTGAAGGTTCGCGGCGATCTTCTCGCCTGCCTTCCACGTGTTGCCCGTCAGACTTTCGACCAGAATCGCTGCCTTCATGTCTTTAAATCTAAGTGACGCGACGCCCTCTAGGCCTTTTTGAGGGGTGCCCAGGCGAGAACGAGGTGTTTCGTCCCGGCATCACGGAATCGCACGGTTGCCTCCATCTTGTCCCCCGTGCCGGTGATGTCGATGATGACACCCTCGCCGAAGATTGCGTGTTCGACATCGTCGCCGATGCGCAGGCCCATCTGTGACGGGTCGAGGTTACGTGGTGCAGGACGCCGCGACGAAGACTCTCGCGACGAGAACCCAGATGAAACGACCTGTTCTTGACGACGTCGATACGTGGGCATGTCGTCGATGTGCCGGTCACCCGGGGTGCGCCCGTACACGCGATCATTGTCATAACCGGCGTCGACATGACCTTGCCGATCGAACAGCTCGGCCGGAACCTCGGCCAAGAACCGCGACGGTGGGTTGTACTGCGTCTGCCCGAACAGCATGCGCTGCCATGCGTGCGACACGAGAAGCTTCTCTCTCGCACGGGTGATGCCGACATACGCAAGACGGCGCTCTTCCTCAAGCTCTGCCGGGTCGAGCAATGCACGATTGTGAGGAAACACACCCTCTTCGCAACCGACGAGGAAGACGACCGGAAACTCAAGACCTTTAGCCGAGTGCAGTGTCATCAAAACGACTCGATTGTCGTCGTCGAGATCGTCGGTATCGGCTACCAGCGCAACTTGCTCGAGAAATTCATCAATGACCGTGAACTCTGCGGCGGAACCGATGAGCTCGGAGATGTTCTCGAGGCGACCAGCCGATTCGACGGAGTCTTCGGCTTCGAGCTCAGAGATGTATCTACTGTCTTCTAGCGCCACTTGTAGTGCCGCAGCTGGGCCATCTTGAGCAGTGCTCGCCAATTTGTCGACGAGTGCGAGGAACGAGTTGATGCCACGCACTGCGGCCCCGGTGACACCCACGTCTGAGGCACTGCGCAACGCCTGCAAGAAACTGGTGCTATTCGCCCGAGCCCACGCATCAAGCTTGCCGATGCTCGTGTCTCCGATGCCCCGCTTTGGCACATTGATGATCCGCTTAATGCTCACCTCGTCGCTCGGATTGATCGCGATCTTGAGATACGCAATCGCGTCTTTCACTTCCTTGCGATCGTAGAACTTGGTGCCACCGACCACCCTGTACGGAATTCCTTGGCGCATGAACGCCTCTTCGACGACTCGGCTCTGGGCGTTCGTTCGATACAGAACGCCGATCTCACGCCATTGACGACCATCGCTCTCGTGCATGTCACTGGCAGTGCTCGCCACCCAGCCCGCTTCCTCATGCTCGTCTTCGGCGTAATAACGCACGATGTGGTCGCCACCACCATGGGCTGTCCACAATTCTTTGGGCTTTCGATCGCGATTATTCGCGATAACTGCATTGGCTGCATTCAGAATGGTCTGTGTGCTGCGATAGTTCTGCGCAAGCACCACGACCGTGACCTCTGGGAACGCATTTTCGAAGTCGGAGATGTTACGAAAGTCAGCTCCACGAAACTTGTACACACTTTGGTCGGTGTCACCGACGACACAAACGTTGTGATGGGCCGCACCGAGCATGAGCACAATCTGGTTCTGCGCGCGGTTGGTGTCTTGGTACTCATCAATCAAGATGTGCTTGAACTGCTGCTGATAATGAGCGAGGACATCGGGAAAATCACGCAGAAGCCTGACCGTGTTCACCAGCAGGTCGTCGAAGTCCATCGCGCCAGCGCGCTCGAGACGAAGTTGGTACTCCTTATATGCCTCGGCATGCCGACGGTCGACGATGTGCTGCGCTGAGTCGAGTGCCGCCGAAGGAGTGACGAGTTCGTTCTTCCACAAACTGATGTGAGCTTGAACGGCTTGAGCCGGAAACTTACGCGGGTCGAGACCCATGTCGCGCACCACGTAACCAGCAAGACGCTTGCTGTCTGATGCGTCGTAGATGCTAAATGTCTTCGGGTAGCCGATCTTGTCGGCGTGTGCGCGCAGTATGCGGACACAACTCTTGTGAAACGTGGTCACCCACATGCTGCGTGCCATCGGGCCGACGAGTGCAGAGACTCGCTCTTTCATTTCATCGGCCGCTTTGTTGGTGAACGTGATGGCCAGGATGTTCATGGGGTGCACGCCGTTGCGAATAAGCCACGCCACCCTCTGCGTGAGTACGCGTGTCTTGCCAGACCCGGCACCAGCAATGACGAGCAGTGGACCAGAGGGGTGCGTGACGGCGTCGACCTGTTGAGGGTTTAGGCCCTCATCTGATTCACCCGCTACCCCGACATTCACCATGACTGAACCAGTGTAAGACGGGGCTGTGACGAAGAACGATTGACCCTTTGTCAGAGAGAGTCAAGAGACATGTCAGCGACGTGCGAGCACGCGAATCGGCAAGGTGCGAGGACCTCGAACCTGGCCGACGCTCCACTTGACCTCTTCTGACGTGTTCAATTCGAAATCAGGGAATCGCTCGAGGAAGACGTCGACTGCAACATTCATCTCTAGGCGGGCCAAATTCGATCCGACACAACGGTGAATTCCGAGACCGAATGCTGCGTGCCGATTCTCTTCGCGGTCAATAATGACCTTGTCTGCGTCCTCGAACACGTTGGGATCACGATTCGCGGCTGGGAACGGAAGTAACACCCAATCCTCTGCCTCCATCGGGCAACCATGGAAGTCATAATCCTCTTTAACGAGTCGAGCCATGGTGACCGGTGCGTATGCACGGAGGAATTCTTCGACAGCTGTCGGGCGGAGTGCGGGGTTCTCGACGAGGCGGCGGCGATCGACCGAATTGGTGGCGAGGTGCCACAACGATGAACCGATGCCACTCCATGTGGTATCGATGCCTGCGATGAGCAGTAGCACGATGGTTCCGCGCACATGCTCTGGGAGCAACTTGTTGCCCATGATCTCTGCATCCAAGAGATACGAAATCAGGTCGTCACGCGGATTCTCGATGTGATCCTGCACGTGATAATCGAGGTACGCGTCGAACTCTTCGAACTTCTTTCGACGCATCTCAGGCTCCTCGTTCACCGCTTCGAGGACCAGATGCACCCAGCCACGGAATCGGTCTGAGTCTTCGAGTGGCAGGCCGAGCATGCGTGCGATGACCATGACAGGAATGTGCTGCGCATACTGCAGAGCCGCATCGACATGTTCTGCATCTCCCATCTTGTCGATGAGCTCGTTGCAAATCTGTCGAACTTCTTCTTCCCACGGTTCGATTTTTTTTGGCGCGAAAGCCGGAAGTAGCAGACGACGTGCTTCATGATGGAAGGGCGGATCGCTCGTGATCGGTGGTGCAGTGCCGATCGGCGCTGGCGGCGGTGGAATCTCCATCTGACTCGGTTTCAAACGGCTGACGATGACTGACCTGCTCGTGAAATGTTCCGTGTCGTATGCGACCTCGTGCACGTACTCGTGCGTCAGCGGCAACCACGTACCGCCGTAGCGCTCTGTGTGCGCCACAGGACACTTCTTGTTCTCAAGAAGATCGTTCCAGATTTCGTGGATGTTCTCGTTGTACTTCGGATCAGCGTGATCGAAATCGTTCTGCCAATCAGAGACGGGGCCGTACGAACTTGTCATGTCGCTCACTCCTCGATCGAGATGGCGTACTCAGGGCAATTGGCAAGCGCCAGTCGGGCTTTGTCTTCAAGACCGGTGGGTACCACTCCGTCATTCAACTCGTGGGCGTTGCCATAGTCGTCGACATCGAATAGCTCTGGTGCCAACGCATAGCACCTGTTGTGTCCTTGACATTTGGCCGTATCAACTCGCACTCGCATGACTCCAAGAGTACGGCTGACAGACAAGAATGAGGACATCGGATCGTCATCCATTCTCATCTTGCTTCCACCCTCTGAAGGAAAAGCGGAGGGCGGCGACGAACAGCGACCATGGACACCTGAGGCAGGCACGTTCAGTGAGACACTGAAGGACAAGTGTCTCACCGTTGCATCGGCGTTGAAGACGGCACGCGGTGGTGACACGACGTTGCTCGGGGTCAAAGGTGCGCACCTTGAACGAGCGCGACAAGCAAACACGTCGTTGGTCGGCGCACCGACGCTCCCCGCGTGGCAGCGGTACACCGGAGTCGTGTGGGATCACCTCGATCTCGCATCACTCACCGCCCCTGAACGAAAACGAGCGGCGGCGTCGATCGCGATCGTGAGCGGCTTGCTGGGGCTCGTGCTGGCGAATGATCCGATACCCGACTACCGGTTGAAGATAGGTGCTCGTCTTCCGTCGCTCGGTGCACTCGCAACGTGGTGGCGCCCTGAAGTGACAGAGGAACTGGTCAAAGTCGCACGACGTCGTGTCGTCATCGATCTGCTGCCGCAGGAGCACCGTGGTGCCGTTGACTGGACCCAGATACCCGGAGTCATCCGGCTCGAGCTCGTGTCGAAACGTGGCGGAGCCGTCGGGGGTCACAATGCGAAAGCAGCGAAAGGGCTCCTTGCACGGCATGTCTTGTTGGCTACCGGCAAGGGTGCGTCAGTCGCAAAAGGTGCGTCGTCTTTCAATCATTCCGACTACGACGTGCATCTTGTAACGATGTGAGCCGACTGACTGGCAGTACGTGGTCAGTGCAGTTTTGAAGTGAAGAAATCGAGGACCTTTTTGACTGCAGCGTCGTCGCGCTGTTCGGTCAGCACTGAGTGGTCTTTCTTGTCTTTCGAGGGAAGTTCGATCGCGATGAATGCGTCACCGATCATGTCGCGCAGTGTCGAGAATCGATCGCCCACAAGTTTGTCCTGGTCAAAGCGCAGACCGAGCACCTGACAACCTGCGGCCGCACGACGCTTCACAACCATCGCATCGTCGGGAGACAAGTTGATGTCCCGAGCACGGTTCTTGCCGACGGCGAAAGGTAGCGACGGTTGCGACAACACAGGGGCGACCATGATGTCATCGACCATCATGCCGAGTGCGAAGCCGCCACTGAAACACATGCCGACAGCACCGACGCCTTTCCCGCCCAATTCCTGATGGAGAGATCGCGCCAACGCGCGTAACCAAGCGATGATCGGAGACGTCTTGTTCATCGCCATCGTGGTGAACTCTCGGGAGATGCACACCTTCAGCATCGACTTCGTCAGATAACCACCGCTCACCTCCTTGCCCGGCGTGCCGACCAAATCGGGCATGACAACGGTGAACCCACGAGCAACGACCTCTTCAGCAAATCGCGCGACTGCGGGTGTAATACCTGGAATCTCGTGCACGACGACCACCGCTGGCCCAGCACCTTTGCGATACGTCTCACGCGTCAATCCACCCGAGGAAAATGATCCCCGCGCCCATCCGGTCAACACATCATTCGTCATGACAACTCCCTCACTGCTTGTAACGCTGATTCTGCCAGCACTTCGGTGCTCGCCTTCATGAGTGCCGTGTCCTCACCCGTGTCGCCCATCGCACCTTTCGTGAACCGTGCGAACACGCCCTCACTGATGATCGCAAGTCGCCAGCTCGAGAACGCCCGGTAGTAACCCACGTTCGACACATCTCGACCAGTCCGGTGCGCATATCGCTGCACAAGGTCTGCGTAGTTGGGGAACCCTTCGATGCCGGACGGGTCGACCTCACGCAGCAAGGGATGGCCGTGGTCAGTCCAATAGACACCGACATAGCCGAGGTCAGCCAACGGATCGCCGAGAGTGCACAGTTCCCAATCGAGCACCGCGACGATTTGTCCGGTGCCGACATCGGTCAGACAATTCCCGAACCGAAAGTCTCCGTGAGCCACGACCACGCCCTGTTGCGCCGGAATGTTCTTCGCAAGAATGTCCGCGACCTCGTCGATCGCGCTGAGGTCACGAGTCTTAGAGTTCTCCCATTGCGTCGACCAGCGTTTGTCCTGT
>SXWG01000210.1 GCA_005789925.1 Actinomycetota bacterium
ATCGAGAGAGTTCATCATGAGCGAACCTTGGGTGCCCGCGTCGCCCCACGGCACGATGGCTTCACCGCCCCAGGTGTCGATGATGTGATGAAGACGTTCCGAGACGTATGACAACGCTTCGGCCCATGTTGCTGGCCTGAATTCTCCTGCTCCCTTCGCGCCAGAGCGGATGAGGGGAGTGAGAATGCGGTCTGGGCTATACACGCGGTCGAGAATGCGGTTGACCTTCGGGCACAACTCACCTGGTGAGTAGGGGTGAGCCGGGTTGCCGCGAATTTTGACGGCTACGCCTGCTTCGACGGTGACTTCCCATCCGCACGAATCAGGACAGTCGTGGTGGCACGTGCCGAGAACGGGATAAGAAATCACAGCCTCATTCTGCCAGTCGTAACTTCATGAGTCGCTTCAGTATTTTCTCTTCGACTTTCCAATCGGCAGGCACGGTGAACGTGTGCTTGTTGACCTTGAATCCGTTGAGGAGCTCCGCGGATGACGCAAGCAGGGTCGGGCTGAAGAGGTTGATGGTCAGGTGATTCTTTGCGATCGAGAGCCCGAAGACGTATGTGTCCTCGTGTTTTAGCATCGGCTGATTCCACGCGATGACTAGTTCGAGGTCGGGATATTCAGTGCGGATGACCGCAAAGATCTTCTTGGCTGTCTTTGCATGCAGAGGGTCAAGTGATGCGAAGTACTCCTTTGGCGTGGCGAACCTCCGCGACGTGGTCGAGCCACGATGATGCATGGCCAGTGCGTTGGCATGAGCCTGGCTGAATCCGTGTTTGTCTCGCAGGAAGGCAATCTGCTCGGGATACTTCGCGTCACCGAGTTTCTTTAGCAACCCGAGCCAGTGCGAAGCAGGCTTCCCGTGTTTCCTTTCAATCGCAGGAAAGTGGTGCGAACGCTTGCCGCTGTTCGAGCTCATTGTGATGACATATGGGCACGGAACTCGAGGTCTGCGAGACGAGCCTTGTCCTCTGCCGATAGCTCACTGAGCCGCTCGAGCATGACGGAATTGATGCGAGCGGTGCACTCGAACACATGTGGGTATGGACCAACGGGAGCTCCAGTGTCGAGACCGACATCAAAGGTCTCACCGCTCATCGAAAACACCACAGGAACTGTCGCATCGAGTCGTGCAGAAGACTGTGGTGACTCGTCGACGGTGAGATATGCGGTGCCACCGGCGCCCATGCCGCCATCGTAGTCGAACTCGACGACGATGCTGTGTCGACCTGGTTGTAGTCGTGTACCTGGAACTTTGGTGAATACTCGCCCGAAGAGGTTGTAGTAGTACACCGGAACACCATCGTCGAGATACAAGGTCCAGCCAGCCAGATTTCCGCCCTGACAACAGATGACCCCATGGTCGTTGGCTGAAGTGGTTTCGATGTCGGCTGTTATTCGGAATGAACAGTTCTTCATGTTCACTGCGATTGGTTCGGGTATGCGCACGTGTGCACGGTTGTATGTCATCGACGTGAGGGACCCAAGTGCCGAGGGCACAGCCAAGTCGGGATGTCGTCCAGAGCTCGGATCACGCAAGGGGTACACAAAACAACGACGAGCTTCTGCGTCGAACAACTCGATGAGTTCGGCGAGTTTCTCGGGGTGTTTATCGGACAAGTCGACACCTTGTGAGAAGTCCTCGTCGATGTTGTACAGCTCCCACTTCTCTTGAGGTCCATCAAATGGCATCGGCACGAATCGAACCCACGGGGGTCGACCATGGAAGCACGACGCAATCCAGCCCTCGTGATAGATCGCTCTGTTTCCGAGAATTTCGAAATACTGCGTCGTCCGTCGACTCGGTGTGTGCGGGTCATCGAATGAGTAATCCATGGATACGCCGTCAACAGGGTCCTGCGGAACTCCGAGGACTGATTCGGGATGGTCAATTCCGGCTGCAGTGAGAATCGTCGGCCAGATGTCTACGACGTGGTGGAACTGCGAACGCAGACCACCGGAGTTCTTGATGCGCGATGGCCACCGAACCACCATTCCGTTGCGGGTGCCACCAAAGTGTGATGCAACTTGTTTCATCCACTGGAACGGTGAGTCAAGCGCCCATGCCCAGGCAATGTTGTAGTGGTTCTCGCACTTTGCTGAACCAAAGTCGTCCATGTGATCGAGCAACCACTCGGGCTCTTCGGGGAGACCGTTCTGGAACGACGGAGCACCCCATGCGCCATTAACGGTGCCTTCGGCGGAAGCACCATTGTCACCGGTGATGTAGATCACGAGCGTGTCCTCTTTTGCGCCAATGGAATCGATGTGAGAGATGAGACGTCCGATGTGGCGGTCAGTGTGAGCCAAGAAGGCAGCGAAGACTTCCATCAATCGTGAGGCCACCGGCTTGTATCGATCTGGGTATTCATCCCATGATGGGATGCCATCAGGTCGAGGAGTGAGGTGTGTTCCCGCCGGGATGACACCCATCGACAGCTGTCGCTCGTAGATCTCTTCACGAAGAGCGTCCCAGCCAGCGTCGAATCGACCTTTGAATCTGTCGATCCAGTCTTGCGGAACGTGATGTGGAGTGTGCACTGCAGGCGTCGGCAGGTAGACGAACCAAGGTTTCCCCGGTGCAGTTGAGTGAACTTGGTCGATCCACTCGATGGACTTATCGACGAGGTCTTCAGTCAGGTGATAGTTCTCACGACCGACATACGGGAACACCGGAGTCGTCTGGTCATACACGGGCGGCTCGTACTGTGATGCTTCTGCGTTGATGATGCCGTAGAAACGATCGAAGCCGAGGCCTGTTGCCCACCGGTCGAATGGGCCAGCAGGACCCTGCTCCCATGTGGGGGTCAAGTGCCACTTGCCGAAACATCCAGTCGCATATCCGTTGAGGCGCAGAATTTCCGCGATGGTGGCAGTTGATTTCGGGATGCGCGTGTCGTATCCCGGAAAACTGTTCGCGTTCTCGGGAATACCGCCCATGTGCGCGAAGTGATGGTTGCGTCCGGTCAGCAATGCGGCGCGTGTTGGTGAACACAGTGCAGTGGTGTGGAACTGGTTGTATTTCAGACCATCTTCAGCAAGGGCGTTGCATGTCGGTGTCGGAACCGGACCTCCGAACGTCTCAAAAGACCCGAAGCCGACGTCATCAAGCAAGATGACAACCACATTCGGCGCACCCTGTGGCGGGTCATTCAAACTCATCCGTGCAGGAGTTGCATCTTGCAGTAGACGCGAGATCTGTCCGGTGAACGGTGGGTCACTGTGCGGAAGGTGAGTCATGGACAGTTCATTGCAATCCGGGAACGTCAAACACGGCAAGCGCGGCACGTACGCGCGCAACATCGCCGTCAACTGACGCAAGTTGCTGGTTCAATGCATCGTCAATCGACAAGCCGCCGCCGAGAATCTTCGCCCAGACACCCTTGTCAAGAGCGAGGGAGTGCGTGGCTTGGCTTCCATCCGTCGTGACAGCCACACAATTGCGCACGTGAAGGCCGACAGGTTCTCCCGAGATGTCGAGGCGCAGATGCACGTCGAGCCCAATGGCACGTTCCGGTACGACGAGCACGCGGAGCAGGCGCACCGAATCAAATGAACTCATGCCGAGCACTTGACGCTCTCGCAGACGGTGTGTGCGGTGCCTGTCGAGGTTCTCTGTTCCTTCGATGTCGCGAGCGCGAGTGAGGCACCAATTTCGAATGTTGGCAGCTGTCGTTCGCTGTGCAATCACGCGAAGGACTCGTGCGAGCAATGCACGGTCGACATCTTGTGCGCCAGAATGTTTCCACAGCCACGACGCCAGCTCGAGCGCCCAACGTAAATCGTCAGTTGCAATAGCGACACCAATGCTCTCTCGCACTTTTTCGACGCCGCCAAAGCCGGTCACCAACTTGTCGGCCCTCTCGTTTGGAGGGACCGGAAACAACTTCTCCGGGTCATCGTCAAACCAACCTCGAATACCGGTGTACACCTGACGTACGTGATGTTCGACGAGGCCGTAATGCTGAGTGGTGAAGTAGTCCTCGTCTGAGCCAGGCGGCAACTCGACCATGTGAGCGATCTCGTCGATGGAGTGCCCACGGTTCATCAGCCGTACGGTCTGATCCCAGATCAATTGAATGATGTCGCGGTACTTGGTGACACGTCGTTGGATGTCGGTTGCGCCTGATAGCGGAGGCCCGTGGGTGCTGATCAGATGTTCCGGATTTAATGTGAGCACATGGTCTATCCCAGGCAACATGTTCTGTGGGTTGCGATATTCCTCTCCTCGTATCGCGTACACGTTGAACACGGCTGGCCAGATGTTGTTTTGCACGCAGACGTTCAGATCTGGAAACCAATAGGTGAGTGAGTCATCTGCGTCAGACGGGGCAAACGCAGTCTCGACTCGAAGGCCGGCGACAGTCAGAACTTCACCACCACGCAAAGTCTTTGTTGGCGGAATGAAGCCTGGTGTGAATGGGCGATGTGCCGGGTTTCGGTAGTACAGACCGAGCCCCACGTTCACGATTCCGTCGGCGCCATCGAGTGGCAACGCAGTGCCGAACTGTTGCACCAATCCGCGGGCGTACGCAGGACCGATCTCACCAGCGGCTCGGGCAATGTTCCCGACGATGCGTTCATGTCCATAAATAGGAAGTGCGGCACCGAGGGGGGAGTCGATGGCTGACGTTCCAGCCACGTAGTGAAAGTGGGTGTAGAGAACCGCCACAATCGGTACATCTGTGTGGTTGCGCAATTCCGCAAGCGCTGCTGTCATTTCTTCGACGCATTCGCCTGTGTCGATTGCAATGATGCCTTCCGGGCCCTGGACAAATGTCTGATTTGACAATCCGTTACCAACGAAGGTCCAGACACCTTCGCACACTTTGTAAAACGTCTTAGTCAGCCGTTCTGACTGTTCAAAGGAGCTGCGATGGGCGAGCTGCCCTTGCGAGCCAGTTACAACATTCGAGAAACTCGAGAATGACCCCGTTTGCTCGCTCACCGTGTCATTCTGTCATCGTGGGTCACGTCGCCGAAAAGGGTCCTCGGTCGGGTTCACGACGGCACCACCCACATCGACAAAGACTGCGTGGCATCGGATATTTCCAGCGTGTCGGCCCTGGCCTCATCACAGGCGCTGCAGACGATGATCCGTCGGGTATCGGCAC